>JAHFAC010000270.1 GCA_023250755.1 Bacteriovoracaceae bacterium
TTTCTTGAGCTCTTTAATGGATACCTCCAACTCTCCAACTCAGCATTGAAATATCCAGAGGCTCGGGCCGGGCTTGATTTTTTAAAAAATGAAAAGACGTCGATGGGAAGAAGTTTTTTCATTTTTCCCTTTGATCTGATCAGTGCGGTCAAACTCTCTTCTGATGAGTCGAGCGACCTGGCATTTCGTCTGGCAGATTCGCTGGATGGGGGGAATGCGGGGCTTCTGTGGCGATTTCTTCGGGGTTTGTTTTTTTGGACTTCGGTGGATGTGGAGCCAGGTCCGGGTCCAGCTTTGCTTCCACTGGTGGAATGGGCCCATTCTTTGGCCGAAAAAACGATCTTGGATCGGATTCAGGGGCTGATGAATCAGTTGGCTACTTTCTTGAGGAGCCCTAATTTTGCACTCATTTTTAAATATCTTGATGAAGTGAACGCGAAAAAAACCGAGCCCGTGCTCCACCCAGGGAAAAGTGTAGGGGATCTCAGTCCTCAAAGTCCCCTACTGCGTGCGCTGGGTCAGCAAGAGTGTGTTCTGGATCCAGTGGCACAACGAGTGCGGGCACTTGAGGTGATCAATGACTATGAAACCACAGTGACTTCGTGGGATTTGGTGCAGGGGCGGCCACGAAGACAGTGGGTGCAAGAAGAGTTTCGGGTATTGCTGGATCCGCTCCTTAAAAAATTTGCCGATCCTTTACAGAATCATCCAGAAAAACCGGTGTGGAAGGCAATTCTACGGATATTGGGTTATTTTACTTTAGGCTTAGATGCTCCAGCAGGATCAGATGACCGTTTCAGGAATCAAACACAACATTATGTCCCAGAATACTTGTTGAGATGGCTTCATGATCGTTCAGATGATGCACAAGTGATCCCTTATTTCTATCCGGGCGAAACTAAGCCCCGTACTCGTTTGGTGAGCAGCTTAGATCGCCTGGAGCTGATCCTGATTAATGCAAACTTTCGTTACAATTTTTTGGGCGCTGGCGTTTACAAATTTCCGAACAAAGCGCACGAGTTCCTTGCCTTGATTGGAAATGCGTGGGGAGACGAACCCCCAGAGATCTGGCCTCCAGAAATTCGCAGTCAGTATCCCAATCCGAAGCCAGGTCGGGCTTGGCCGATGACTCTTCGTGAGGCTTATGATGAAATTCTGAGGCAGCTTCAAACTTTCGAGGGGATGGCGGGTGTTCCCAATTTTCAGGATTGTTATCAGGGCCCAGGGGCAGGAGAGTCAAGGGGCGTGGGGGGGACTTTGGGCTTGAGTCCGCTTGAAGTTCAAGCCCGTCTTTTTAATATCAAGCAAGTCCTGCCAGTTGTTATTGAAAACCTGCCTCGAAGCGGGACAAAATACGCAGGTGGGATGAAGGTGCTTCGAGATCTCTTCTTTGAGTTAGATACGAGCACCCCCTTTCAGGACCGCAATAATAAGTCAGATTGGCGGAACAACTTCAGCGTCATCACTCGTTTGGCTGAGTTGGGGCTGGTCCATCAGGTCGGGCGTGGACTCAGAAATTTTTCCGCTGATGATCCCGCCCTGCTGGATTTCTTTCGAGGCGTGGCTCGCGTTTCTGTTCTGCCTGAGTTTGCTTCGGTGATCGAAGAGATTTTTCTAAAGCCAGAAGGTCACCAGCTTTTTTGGCAAGTGATTGATTCCGTTTTTCGGATTCTTGATTCGCAGGACTGGAGAGACAGTGCACGAATGAAGCAATCCGTTTTTTATCTCATCGCGCAGGCAGAGTCGGCAGGATGGATCAAGCCAGGGCTAGGCATCGTGATCCGCTTGCTTCGGGACCATCGCAAGGCGATTGACCGCTCTATCGAGGGTTTGGATTTGCCTCTTCGCTCGGAAATGGCTTCGTCGATACTGGCGGGCTTCTATAAGGGGAGAGATGCAGCCGAAAAAAAGGCTTTTGAAAGAGGAGTTCGGCACTGGCTGGAAGATCCCAATGGAGCCTTGGAGTGGGTTCGGGTCTATGAGAGTTTAAGTCAAGATTCCAGCACCAAGACGACAGGGAGTTGGAAATTATTCTTAGATCGGACCCAAGCTCTCGCTCACCTGAGAGAGTATGAGGCATTGCAGTTAGATGAGTTGGCGAGCGCTTTTTTTCATTTGATAGGAGACCCACCTGCCTTAGGACGGCCCGAGACCGCGCAACGAATCAGAGAATTTATTGCGGGCCGGCTAGAATCTCATCCCGGTGATATGCCCAGTGATCTAGAGGAGGTTTTGCGTTTGTTCGGCCAACACCCGAGCGAAGTCTATCAATACCTGGCGTCTTTTTCGCGTCATACAGAGAACGGAGATTTGGATTTATTTTTTAGGCAGATTCAACAAAGTTTGAAATTGACCCGATGAGTCGTGATACTGCTATTCTCCTTACGCGTCCCCGTTGACTCTCTTTCGCTCCCAGCTCAAGATGGAAGTTATGTCAACCATCGATGTTCAGTCACTGACTCAAGAGATTAAGCAACGCAGTACTTTCGTGGATGAGATTCTCGAAGAAGTTTCAAAAGTGGTCGTGGGGCAAAAGATCTTGCTTGAACGGTTGCTCTTGGCGCTTCTCTGCGACGGGCACGTTTTGCTTGAGGGTTTGCCGGGGTTAGCAAAGACACTGACGATCAAAACTCTAGCCGATGCAATTCATGCCGAGTTTCAGCGTCTCCAGTTCACACCAGATTTATTACCGGCAGATCTGGTGGGTACGATGATTTTTAATCAAAAAACAGGTGAATTTACCGCAAAAAAAGGGCCAATTTTTACCAACTTAGTGCTTGCGGACGAAATTAATCGCGCGCCTGCGAAGGTTCAAAGCGCGTTATTAGAGGCCATGGGTGAGCGGCAAGTGACGATTGGGGAGACCACTTATCGTCTTGAGAATCCCTTTATTGTTTTGGCGACACAAAATCCAATTGAGCAAGAGGGGACGTATCCGCTTCCTGAGGCGCAACTCGATCGTTTTTTATTCAAAGTGAAGGTGGATTACCCGTCGTTGGCCGAAGAAAAGAGCATTATGAATCGCATGTCTGGTGTGACTCCACCCCAGGCAAAGAAAATCTGTCATCCCACCACGATCCTTGAGGCCCGAGAAATTTGTTCCCGAATCTACATGGACGAAAAATTAAAAGATTATATTTTAGCCATCATTTTTGCGACTCGCTTTCCGGACCGGGTTGGGCTTGGAGATCTGAAGCAGATGATTCAGGTGGGTGCCTCACCCCGAGGGACACTTTCTTTGGCAAAGGCAAGTCGTGCTAACGCATTTCTTCGCCATCGTGGATTTGTTACCCCTGAGGACGTCAAATCGATCGCCTATGATGTGTTGAGGCATCGGATCATTGTGTCATTTGAGGCCGAGGCCGATGGAATTTCAAGCGAACAGATCATCAAGCAGATTTTGGAACACGTCGAAGTTCCCTAAGTTCAGCCTAGATGTTTTTCGACGGAGGTTTCACGCGTGCTTTCGCCTGAGTTGCTAAAAAAGGTCAAGAGAATCGAGATTGCCACGCGAAAGCGGGTGGATGATCTGGTTTCGGGCAGTTATCGCAGCCATTTCAAAGGACATGGAGTTCAGTTTTCAGAGCATCGGCTCTATGTGCCAGGTGACGATGTGAGGCACATCGATTGGAAGGTGAGTGCCCGAAGCCGTGACCCGCTCATTAAGAAATACGAAGAAGAGCGTGAGCTCACTGTTTTGCTAGTGGTCGATGTTTCTGGATCCAAGGCTTTTGGTTCGACTTTGAAATTGAAATCCGAAATTGCAGCTGAGTTGGGGGGG
>JAHFAC010000271.1 GCA_023250755.1 Bacteriovoracaceae bacterium
TCGACGGGGTTCTTGTCTGTAGAGGTTTCTTTTTTCGCACTACAGCCAAAAGCAATGGCCACAAGCAAAATTGTGGTCATTGCGAAGGCGATTGGTTTAAGACTGGGTTTATTTGATTTTAACATAATTATGAGCTCCTTTAACTCATCAACATTCACATAACAACGATTAGTACTTTTTCATAATCCTCCTTCTTTCTTACAACTTACCTTTGTGCTCTTCGGGGCAGGTAAGTCGTCACTTCCAGCAGCTCCACCCGATGCCGAAGCCGTCTCAGTGAGAGTGATGCTTAAACTGCCATTGACGTCGGGAGTAAAAACATAAGATCGGACTGACTTCATAGCTCCCGGGCCTCGATTGGTCTGTCCTGACATTTCAGTGATTTCGTCGAGTAAAAGCGTCTTTACAGCAGAAATCTCTTGGCACGTGGCTTGATAGGAGAATTTCATTGGGATTCCTTCCCAAACACCTTTGCCTGCTGAATGGACCCGTCCATCTGTAACTCGAATATCTCCTGTCCGATGGGTTTCAGGGAGAGAGCCGGGCAAAATCGTATAAATGGTGTTGGAACGACCACGCTCATCTGGAGGGAGTTTTTGCTGGAGCTCTAGTCCAGGTCCATAGGGCCCCACCTCTGCATCACAAGAATAGCGTCCCGCAATTTCAGGACATTTTCCAGCCCCCAAAGCACTCCACGAAAGAGCTAATCCTAAAATACAAACCATTCGGATATTCAATGACGAAGACATAGCAAAAACTCCTTATTTGACATAATTTATAAGGTATGAGCTATCACCACATAATGCATAGCGCAATAAATTTTCCACCCATCATTTATTTACCCCTCATTTATTTTGACACCCACCCACGTTAACGATAAGCGAAGCACGCAAGCATGGGGGGTCGGGAATGATCAGTCTGCGCACTTATATTTTCATTGATTCATTACAACCACAGCTCGCTGAGTACTTGGGAACCACCTCCCAGGGGTTTTTGCCCATTCCAGGCGATGCATCGCTTTGGATTGAAACAGCACCCGGGATGGCCATCCACCGCCTGACTGATGCGGCCCTGAAAGCCACAAAGGTTCGGCTGGGTCAGCAAGTGGTCGAGCGATCCTTCGGGACACTCGAAATTCACCATGAGGATCAGGGCGAAGTTCGCCAAGCCGGTGAGGCTGTCCTGAATGTCCTTGAGCAAACGATCGAAAATCGCCAAAAATGTCGGATCGCTTGGAATGAAACCATTCGAGCCATCGAACCCGACCACGCGGTCGTCATTAACCGCCAAGGCCGCAAGGGCTCTATGCTGCTTCCGGGGATGAGCATGTTCATCCTCGAAACAGAACCTGCGGGTTATGTTGTATACGCAGCCAACGAAGCCGAAAAGGCAGCTGACGTGACCCTTGTCGATGTTCGCGCATTTGGAGCTTTTGGTCGTCTCACGCTAGTCGGAAAAGAAGCAGATATCGATGAAGCCGCAAAAGCTGCCATGGCGGCAGTTCATGGGTTAACCGGGATTGAAAAAACAAAATAACCGAAAAAAGGAGAAAAAATGTCTGAAGCACTGGGTATGATCGAAACCAAGGGATTTGTCGGATTGGTCGAGGCCTCGGATGCGATGGTCAAGGCCGCGCGGGTAGAGCTTGTTGGCTATGAGCGAATTGGGGGTGGCTATGTCACCGCAATCGTCCGTGGAGACGTAGCCGCGGTAAAGGCAGCCGTTGAAGCAGGAGCCCGAGCCGCCGAAAAAGTGGGGGAAATGGTATCCGTTCATGTGATCCCCAGGCCCCATCCCAATGTAGATACAGCTCTTCCGTTGGGTCGGGGTAATTTAGCCCATGGCAGTGCAGGAGCCCGAACAGCAGCAACACGTTCGCCTGAAGTGGGCTCGACCCTTTCTAATTAATCTCAGTTTGGAGTGCGGGCCCCTGCAGCGCGCGAGTTGTGCCTAAGTCAGGACCCGCACTCCCATCCGTTGGAGCCACCATGAATATTGGCAAAGTGATCGGAACCGTCGTGGCCTCGCGCAAGGATCCGAAATTGGAAGGCCTCAAACTACTCTTGGTTCAGAGTACGGATCTAACCGGCAATCCGAAAGGAAATCAGCTTGTAGCCGTTGACTCAGTTGGCGCAGGCCCAGGAGAACTCGTCCTTTACGCCGCAGGATCGAGCGCACGACAGACAGAAATGACACAAAACCGCCCAGTCGATCATGTCATCATGGCGATCATAGATGAAATCGAAGTCGGGGGAGAAACTCTTTTTCGGAAGTAAGGTTTTATAAACGATGTTGAATTCTGAATCCTTATCTCAACACTCAAATGACCAAACAGATAGCCAGACAGATAGCCGGATAGATCACCGGTCAGATCACTTCATGAATGACCTGGTCGATGCAGTGACCACCCGAATTTTGAGAGGAAATCCACAGCTCCCTACCCAAGGCATTTCAAAAGCCCAGGTTCTTTTTTCAGGCCGCTCACGAGTTGCTTTTGCAACTCTGGATCAAGCAGTTGAGGCTGCCCAATCAGCTCAGCTCAGATGGACTGAGCTTTCGATGGAAAAACGACGACACCTCATCGACGAGCTCAGAATTGCTCTACGTCAACACGTACGCGAATTGGCCGAACTTGCAGTCGAAGAGACGGGCCTGGGTCGAGTCGAAGACAAAATTTCCAAGAACCTGCTTGTGATCAATCAAACACCGGGCCCGGAGTATTTAAAGGCAACCGCGTTTACTGGGGACCACGGTCTTTGCCTCATCGAATACGCGCCCTACGGAATCATCGGAGCCATTACTCCAACCACCAATCCCAGTGAGACTCTGATCAATAACGGCATCTCCATGCTCTCAGCCGGAAACGCCGTCGTCTTTAATCCACACCCTTCAGCAAAACGAGTCTCTCGAAAAACACTCGAACTCATGGATCAGGTCCTCGTCGCAGGAGGGGCTCCTTCGGGCTGCCTCACAATGGTCGAAGATCCCAGCATTGAAACCGCACAAGCGTTGATGAAGCATCCCAGAATCCGCCTCTTGGTCGTCACAGGGGGACCCGCTGTCGTCAAAACCGCCCTGGCGTCCGGAAAAAAAGTCATTGCCGCAGGCCCCGGAAATCCTCCGGTCGTCGTGGACGAAACCGCTGATCTCGATCAAGCAGCAGAGGGGATTATCCAGGGGGCCTCGCTGGACAACAACATCGTCTGTATTTCAGAAAAAGAAATCATCGCCGTAGATGCCATTGCGGATGAGTTGAAACGAAAACTTCAAGAAAAAGGCGCTTATCTCCTCAATTCTCACCAAACTGCGCAACTTGCCAAACACATCATCGACTGGGAGAGCGGCGGAAAATACCCCTCCAAGAAATTTGTCGGCAAGGACGCAGCCGTGATTCTCAAGGCCATCGGGATCCGTGTCGATGCAAGTGTACGGCTCATTTTCAGTGAGGTCTCCGAAGACCATCCCTTTGTACAAGTCGAACTGCTAATGCCCGTCTTGGGATTGGTGCGCACCCGAGATGTCGAAGAAGCCATTCAAATGGCCAAACGAGTCGAACACGGAAATGGCCACACCGCGGTCATGTACAGCAAAAACATCGACCACCTGCATCGAATGGCCAAAATCATCAATACATCGATCTTTGTAAAAAACGCGCCCAGCTATGCCGGGCTCGGCTTGGGCGGAGAAGGATTCACCTCCTTTACCATTGCATCCCCTACGGGTGAAGGACTCACCACCTGCCGAACTTTTTCGCGAATCAGGCGCTGCACCCTCAAAG
>JAHFAC010000272.1 GCA_023250755.1 Bacteriovoracaceae bacterium
AACGTTCAAATCAAGCGAACCGTTGGAACCCGACCCCGAATTAGAATCCTTCTTGCGAACGACCGTTAATTTCACTCCTCCTGTGTATGAATCCCCCACGGATGAGTAATCCGACGTGAGCAGCACATACTTTGCGGTGTAAGTCACGCCTGAGCCGGCTCGAAGCTTTCCGGTTCCTGCGAAGAAATTTCCAGGTGTCATGGTGAAAGAACAAGTGGGAGATCCACTTGACCAATTGCAGGTCGGAAAACTATTGACGCTGAGATAATCCGAAGTCCCCACGCGTTGGCGCTGATCCCAATTCGATCTGCGTTTTGCGGCAGTCGTCCCCAAAAACGCCGATCCACCCGACCCATCCGCATCGGGCGCACACCCTGACTTGGCCGTACAGCTCCCGCCCGAGCACGTGTAAAATCCCGATGTGCATCCTGAAACATTGGCCAGCTCATTGGTTCCGTCATTGAGGGAGATCAAGACGGGCCACACCCCTCCAGTGAGTGAAGAGGGAAAACCCGTGGCCTCAGCAACCAGCGAAATAGAACCACTGGTGCCCAGGTCCGTACCCATATCAATTCCGCTGAAAGTGACGACGTGAGAGTCCGAGGGACTATAAGATTGGGCAAGGCCGGTTAATAATCCAGTGCCGGTAAAAGTATTTTTCATGATGGAAACAGAAGAATCATTGTGATTCGAGCCATCCACGCCCGAAACACCCGGTGTCCACGACGTACCCGTCAATGCTACACAGGTATTCGTGGCTGGATTTTCGCTCTCAGTCGCCTTTTTGCCGCACCCCAGGACAAGCGCAGCCAAAAAAACGACAAGAAACCTTGCTGAAATCAGAACAGAAGGCCGCATACGTGAACACGGAGGAAAGGCTGTGTCAAAAACGACCTGCTTCCCCCCCTTTCTATCCTAATAGTGTACCTAAAATACCTGACCATTAAAAGTTGTTATTTTACCCCCCTAATGCATTGAATTACCGAAAGAGTGAAATTAGCCTGCTTAGGGTGGAGGGCTAAGGCCTCGAATTTCAGCTTTCCGGAAATCACACCAGAGAACTACCCGTCAAAAATTTGATGGGGGCGATACTCCCCCATCCACTGCCTTAGCTCACATTGAGCAACTCCATCCTCAATCTGCACCAAGGCAAAAGTCCTGCGAAATTGCTGTCCCAGCCCCCGCCAATCCAAATTAATCATCTTAGTCCATGTACCCGTATTGATGTACTGCTTCCCATCCGGATAGACTTTGAACATGGGGCGATGGGTGTGTCCAAAAATCACGGTCTTAAGCTCCGGGCTTTCATCCAATAATTTTCGCGCTTCGGCTTCCAAATCCAGAAAAAACCGAGTTTCTTGCCTTAAGATTTCCATCGTTGTTTTCAGGTTAGAACGCCGCTTAGGACTCCAGATAAAACGAGTTTTCAGAAAATAAAATGCAGAAAGAAAACAGAATCTCAAAGTAAACCAGGGATCCATGACTAGACCAAAGAGCACAAAGAGCTTCACGGGTCGGACCTTATCGATGTACTCACGCTCCCACTTCAAACGATTGATGATTTTTAGGACATAAAAACTTCCCCACGGGAGCTGAAGCAGAGGCCTCTCCAAATCCTGCGTCAAAAACGGGTGCTTAAAATCCAGCTCACTCCCTGCCTCGAGCTGGTTACCGTGGCGGATTTCCAGACCCCCTTCAAAAACCATTCGATCTCGATCTGCGTAAACTTGGACCTTCTCACTGGGGTAGCGTCCGGCAGGATCCCACTCCCGGGTGATCCGCTCTCTTACCTTCTCAAAAAATAAATCGGCATCGTGATTCCCAATCAAGTAGGTGACTTTTTTACCAGGCAAAGAAGCAAAACGCCGTATTGCACTCATCACCTTAGGATGTCCGCGAAGGATCGCCTCCGTCTTGTACAACGCGATTTCTTCAGTAATCGCGTCTTCAAACTCGCCCTGAACCGGAACATTGAGGTAGTCAAAATAATCGCCATTCAAAATCAGCTCAACCTCGACCGGGCCTGACGCACTCTCACCGTACTTGCCGTGCGAAAAATGATCGATCAGATCCACCATCTCGTCATCAAAATAGAAATCTTCGTGAGGATTGAGCCGACCTTCGAAGTGACGGCCCGCCGAAAGATGACAATCACTTAAGATGACTTTAAACTTTTCCACGTCCTTCATCTCTCCTAGGAATGGAGTCTCTCTCTCAATTATGACAGCTTTTCTAGGGACTGTCCTCATTTTGGTTTTGAGCAGGAGATCGAGCACTTGGCCTCGCGGCTAAAGTCACAAAATGGGGACAGCCCCTAAGAATGGCGTGGTTTTTCACCCTCTTCTTGACTTTCGCCTTAAAATTCGAGAAATCATGACATTATGGCGGATAAGAGTAAAAAATGGTCGGATAATGCAAATGGGCGATATTATGTTGACGACCAATGTATCGACTGCGATGCCTGCCGAACCGAAGCGCCCGATAATTTCACTCGAAACGAAGATCACGGCTACTCTTTTGTGGTAAAACAGCCTTCTACACCCGAAGAAGACGAAAAATGTAAGGCTGCAATGGAAGCCTGCCCTGTTGAAGCCATCGGCAATGATGAAACATAAGGCGAAACATAAAAAAGGGGTGAGCCAAACAGACCTCACCCCTTTTTCAATCTTTCTTTAGCAAAAAACTAAAATGAATGAGTCTCTCAACTACGCGGCCCTGGGGCTCCGAACCGCTCCTGCCATCCTGCCTTTTTGTGCTCTTGCGACGACGCGACTTCGTCGAAGAGGCGACGTTTTCGAAGCCTTCAAAGATTTTCGCTTCTGAGCGACTGGGCGTCCTTTTACGGATTGCGATTTTCCAAACAGAGATCGTTTTTGAGTTGCCATATGATGCAATCTCCCTTCTTGCGCGCAAACCTGTGCAAAACACGGGCCGTTGGCTGCAGAAGTGGCGCCAAAGGGAGTGGAGATAAGTGAAGGAAAATTGCAATCCAAGAATTAGTTAAACTTGCCGATCTGAATCAGCTGCGAAGGATCCACGCCTTCGCTTGCCAAGATCGAAACTTTTTGCGCAATCTTTCGTGAGATCTCTCGAAGCGCCACTGCAACGTTAGACTCAGGCTCACGAATGACGATCGGAGATCCCTCATCCCCACCCACGCAAATGCTTGGAAGCAACGGAACCTGCCCGAGCAAATCCACCCCAAAGCGTCGGGCGAGGGCCTTGCCTCCTTCACTTCCGAAAAGAAAGTGACGCTTCTCACATCCATCACATTTGAAGTAGCTCATGTTCTCAACGATTCCGATAATCGGAACCCTCACTTTTTCGAACATATGAAAGGCTTTTCGCACATCTTGCATCGAAACCTCTTGAGGAGTGGTCACCAGCACTGCACCGGTCACCGGCACCAGTTGAGCAAGCGAAAGCTGCACATCGCCTGTTCCGGGAGGCATGTCGACGACAAGGTAATCGAGGGTTCCCCATTCCACCTTATGACAGAATTGGCTCACCACACTGTGAAGCATCGGTCCACGCCAAACCAGGGGCTGATCGCCTTCGATCAAAAATCCCATCGACATGACCTTGATGCCGTGTGCGGAGGGGGGGAGAAAAATCTCCCCTCGCTCAGGATGTTCTTGAAGTTTCGGCCGCGCTTTTACTCCCATCATCGTAGGAATATTCGGCCCGTACACATCAGCGTCCATCAATCCCACTCGTGCACCTTCGCGAGCCAATGAGCAGGCAAGATTCACAGCGACCGTGCTTTTTCCAA
>JAHFAC010000273.1 GCA_023250755.1 Bacteriovoracaceae bacterium
CGGCAATGGCCTTTGCGGGTTGGTGTGGGGCGCAAGTGCGTTTACCCCTCGCAGCCCTCGTGCCCGCCTCGACCAAAAAACTAGAAGAGAGCCTGCAGCGTTGTGGGATCGTTCGAGGGAGGGCAGCATGATTCGTCTAGGCTTATTGGGAGCATCCGGAAAAATGGGGCAGCACGTGATCCGCTTGATTGAGTCGGATTATAAAAAAACAATCCACCTTCAGGCACGAGCCAGCAAGGGTGAGCCCATTGCCCCACTTTTAATTGATACGGATGTTGTAATGGATTTTTCAACGACTGAGGCCATGGCGGACTTGGCCAAACTCGCGCTTGCAAATACTGAAAAATCCCAAAACCAACCCAAACAACTCCCTGCCTTCGTGATTGGGAGCACGGGCTGGAAAATCGACGATCGGAGAGAAGTAGAGGCGCTCGCTCAAAAAACAGCGGTTGTGCTCAGTCCCAATTTTTCTACGGGAATTATGGCTTTACTCGAAATCTTGCACTTTGCCTCACCTCTTCTCGAAAAAATAAAATATACCCCTGTTCTTGTTGAAACCCACCATCGGGGCAAAAAAGACACTCCCAGTGGAACCGCTCTATCGATTCAGCGTGTGGTTTCACCTTTTGGGCCTGGAAATCTCCAAACTCACAGCATTCGCGCAGGGGAGGTTGTGGGTAACCATGAAGTCACGTTCTACGGTCCATCGGATCGAATTTCGCTAGGTCACTTTGCCAATGACCGGTCCATCTTTGCACGGGGAGCACTTGAGGTTGCGCTTTGGCTCGCTGAAAAAATCTCCAAGGGGGAACTGGAGGGAATGCCTGGAGGTATACCTAGAGGCATACCTAGAGGTATAATCGACACTCAAACTTTCTTTAAGGAGCGGTACCTTTCATGAACACACACGCCAGCACCCCTGCCTCGGTGTTTGAGCTGACAGATCGTTTAAAGCAACTCCCTCCCTACCTCTACGCTCGAATTGATCGCATCAAACAGGAGGAAATCAAGAAGGGCCGAAAACTCATCGCATTAGGAATCGGCGACCCAGACCTTCCGACACCAAATTTCATCATTGAAAAATTGGCCGAAGCATCCAAACACCCTTCTAACCATCAATATCCTCCCTATGAGGGGATCCTTGAGTTCCGTCGCGCTGTCGCACGTTGGTATCTGAAACGCTTTGGAGTGACTCTGGATCCAGAAAAAGAAGTACTCGCACTCATAGGCTCAAAAGAGGGGATCGCGCATATCCCCCTCGCTTTTGTGAATCCGGGTGAAGCGACATTGGTTCCTGATCCCGGGTATCCTGTTTATGGGACAGCCACTTCGTTTGCAGGGGGAATCCCTCTTTACTTTCAACTTCGAGAATCCAACCACTACCTTCCGGACTTCTCTGAACTCGAGGCTCAAGTCGACAAAAGTCATCGCCAAAATCAGCGAGTACGACTGCTCTTTTTGAACTATCCCAATAATCCCACTGCTGCGACCGCCTCCCTCGAGTTTTTCAAAAAAGTGGTCGCCTTTGCCCACAAGCATGGGATCATTGTTTGCCATGATAATGCCTATTCAGAATTATTTTTTGATGGCAAAAAACAACCCAGCTTTCTTGAGGTTCCGGGAGCCAAAGAGGTGGGTTGCGAATTTCACAGCCTTTCAAAAACTTTTAATATGACGGGCTGGCGCATCGGTTTTGCCGTTGGCAACGCACAGGTACTCGAAGGACTGCGCCAAGTGAAAACAAATATCGATTCGGGTGTGTTTAATGCCTGCCAAGAAGCCGGCATTGCTGCTCTGGATCACAGTGAACCTTTTTGCAGTGAACTGCGACTCATTTACCAAAAGCGTCGGGATATTCTCGTCCCTGCACTTCTTGAGGCGGGGCTCAGCTGCGAAAAGCCCGAGGCTACTTTTTATGTTTGGGCAAAACTCCCTCAAGGCGTGAAATCAGAGGACTACGTTCTCGACCTGATTCAAAAAAAAGGCATCGTTGCCACTCCAGGAAACGGATTCGGCCCTGCCGGTGAAGGTTACGTCCGGTTCACTCTCTGCTCTGACGCAAGCCTCTTAAAACAGGTTGCACAGGTACTGAAATCACCGGTATAGATAGATTGAACAGGGGATAATGTTATGAATATCTACGTCTGCATCAAGCAGGTTCCGGATACAGAAACCAAGATCAAACTCAATGCTGATAGCAGCTGGATTGATACCACGGGCATCAAGTGGATCATGTCGCCTTTTGATGAGTTTGCTGTTGAAGAAGCCCTTCGTCTGAAAGAAAAAAATGCCGGCAGTACCGTCACCGCCGTTTCGGCGGGTCCCGTTCGTGTGGTCGAAACCCTTCGAACGGCTTTGG
The DNA here is from genome assembly GCA_023250755.1 of Bacteriovoracaceae bacterium. Lineage (GTDB taxonomy): Bacteria > Bdellovibrionota > UBA1018 > UBA1018 > UBA1018 > JAHFAC01. The sequence goes on from JAHFAC010000273.1 coordinate 2,360, forward strand.
CGATGGGCGCTGACAACGGCATCCACGTCGAAATCTCCGAAACAGCGGATAATATGATGATTGCAAAAGCACTTGCAGGCGCACTCAAAAAAGAGGCAAAAGTGGACCTCGTTTTTACCGGAAAAGAAGCCATCGATGATGGCGCAGCCCAAGTGACCCAGCTGACCGCCGAAATCCTCGGACTCCCTTACGTCACTGTCGTTTTGGGAGTCGAATACGGCGTGAACTCAGTGAAGTGCAAACGCGAGATCGAAGGTGGGGCGTATGAAATGGTTGAAGCCCAGCTGCCTACCTTCATCGCTGCGCAAAAAGGACTCAATGAGCCTCGATATGCCAGCTTGCCAAACATTATGAAGGCCAAGAAAAAAGAAGTGAAAGCCCTCAAAGCAGCCGACGTCAATGTTTCAGATGCAGATCAAAGGATTCGTTACAAGAATTTTCAACTGCCTCCGCCCAAGCAAGCCGGGAAAAAAATCGCCGGTGACGCCTCGGCACAAGCAAAAGAACTGGTTCGTCTTCTCCATGAAGAAGCAAAGGTGGTCTGACCATGGCAAAAGTATTCGTGATCGCAGAACAACGGGATGGGAAGCTGAAAAAATCGACCTTTGAATTGCTGGGTGCTTCTTCGGCTGCTGGGAACGAAACGCATGCCCTTCTCCTGGGGGATGGGGTGTCCGAGCTAACAAAAGAACTAGGCGCTTACGGTGCTAAAAAAGTACATCTCGCTCAAAATGCCGGTCTAAAATTTTATACCTCCGAGGCTTATGCAAAAATTATTATCGACGTTTTGAAGGCAAATTCGCCCGACATCGTGCTTGCGGCTCACTCTCCCACTGGGCGCGATTTGATGCCCAGAGTAGCTGCGCGACTGGGGGTGGGCCTGGCCAGTGATTGCACGCAGCTTTCTTTTGACGGGAATAAACTCAAAGCTCGCCGCCCAGTTTATGCGGGCAAAGCCACAGCAGAAGTAGAATTCCTCGGCACCGGTCCTCAACTGGCGACGGTGCGTCCCAATGCGCTGGGAGCGCCCAAACCCAACGCTGGACAAGCAGCCGAAGTGGTCAACGTCTCAACTGATTTGAGTGGCCTAAAAACTAAAGTCCTCGAAATCATCCAAGGCTCGAGCGGACGACCCGATGTGACTGAGGCCTCGATTGTGGTTTCTGGGGGCCGCTCTCTCAAAAGTTCTGAAAATTTTAAAATCATCGAAGAAATGGCAGACGTCCTCGGTGCTGCTGTGGGCGCCTCTCGCGCTGCTGTTGACGCCGGTTACCGTCCCCATCGTGATCAGGTAGGGCAAACTGGAAAAGTTGTTTCTCCGGCGCTCTATATCGCCTGTGGAATCAGTGGCGCCATTCAGCACTTGGCCGGGATGAGAACTTCCAAAATTATTGTCGCTATTAACACC
>JAHFAC010000274.1 GCA_023250755.1 Bacteriovoracaceae bacterium
GACAGGAGATCGCTGTTGTGATGTCGAATTTTCCGCAATAGCCAAAGTGAGAGAGACGAAAAATTTTTCCTTCGAGCTCATCTTGCCCACCCGTAATAGTAACACCGTACTGATCTCGCATCAGACGGGGGATGGCTTTGCCGTCCCGAATGGAGGGGGGAACTTTTACCGCAGTCACGGCTGGAGAGGGTGACTCTTTTGCTAAGCATTCTAACCCGAGGGCTTGAACTGCGGCACGAGTGGCTTGAGCAAGAAGCAGGTGTCGTTTAAATGTATTGACTAAGCCCTCTTTTTTCAAAAGACGCAGAGCCTCTTGAAGTCCTAAAATTAGTGAGGTTGCCGGTGTCCATGCGGTCTGGTTTTTGAATTGAGATTTTCGCTCTTTCGCCAGGTCAAAATAAAAGCGTGGGAGATCAGAGGTTTCTTGCATTTTCCAGGCGCGATCGCTTAAAGCGATAAAGGCAAGTCCGGGTGGAATCATCAACGCCTTTTGTGATCCTGTGATCATGACGTCTATTTCCCAGGTATCCATAGGAAGATCAAAAACTCCGCATGCTGTAATTGCATCGCAAATACTGAGCATTTTCGCTTCTTGCGCGATTTTGCAGATTTCTTGAGTCGGCATTTTAACGCCAGTCGAGGTTTCTGAGGCCTGAAAGAGAATCGCCCTGGCCTCCGGACATGCTTTGATGGCCGCTTTGAGTTGCAAGGGGATCAACGCGCTGCCTGGCTCAAGTTTGATTTCATAGGGATTGAGTCCATAGGCCGTTGCAATTTTGGTCCATCTTTCTCCGAATTTTCCGCCGTTGACCGTGATGACGGAGTCCCCTTTTCGAAAGAGATTGGATACGGTCGCATCCATGGCACCTGTCCCGGTGGAGGCTAAAAGCAGTACTTCTTGTTGGGTTTGAAAAAGTTCGCGCAATCCCGATTTCACGTCTTCAAAGAGCGCTTGAAACTGCGGAGTGCGGTGGTGAATGATGGGTTGAGCGAAAACTGAAAGCACAGACTCAGGGATCGGGGTGGGTCCGGGAGTGAGTAGGTAGGTTTTTTTCATGCGGCTAGATCTCCTCGTAGCCGCAAACCTTACCCTGAGAGCTTTAGCTGCTCAAGTTCAATGAGCCTGTCCCTTTGCTGCTTTGAGTTGTCTCCGAGCTTGTTTTTGCAAAATGATTTCGTCAATGATGGCGAGTGCCTCATGGCGGAGGTCATTTTCATAAATAAAGCGATAAAAATTTTCCATATCCGGATGATGGCGAAAGTTTTTAAACGAAGCGGACATTTCTGTGCTGCCGTTCGCTGCCGCGATAGCCGCTGCATTTCCGCCCTCGGCGGAGGTACTAGCCGCTGCTTGAACTGCATCCTGTTGCTCTTCGAGTTCCTCAGCATCCACTTGGGATAAGATCTCGGGCATGGGGGGAGCTACTTCTTTTTTCAGTTCTTTTTTAGCTGTGCCCTTGCTTGGGGAAGCTCCTGGAGCGGGTTTCTTTGATTTCGGTGCCATGGGTTTATCTCCTTCGTTTTCTTTCACAGTTACGGTCCACCCGGAGGGCTCACTCTCTCTGGGTAGGGGGTTCTAGACTCTTGCGTGAGCAGAATACCGTAACGATGAAGCTTGTTGTAAAGGGTTTTCACGGTAATGCCAAGATCTTGAGCAGTTTTTGTTTTATTGCCTTGGTTATGGGTGAGGGTCCTTGAGATATGGCTCTTTTCGACATCGTCGAGGGACAATTTCACTGAAAATTCAGTGGGTTCGACGGTGAGCTTAGGGACCCGAATACCCAGTGGAATGTCCTCAATCCGAATTTCGTGATTTTCTGACAGGATTTTGAGGCGCTCAATTGTATTTTGAAGTTCACGAATATTGCCCGGCCAGTCATAGTGCATAAAGGCTTCCATGACTCTGGGGCTGATTTTCTTGATCTGTTGAGCGGAGTTTCCAAAGCGGGAGTGGGTCAAGAAAAAATCAACTAAAGTGGGGATGTCTTCGGTTCGTTTTCGAAGAGGGGGCATCCTGAGCGTGATGGTGTTGAGCCGGTAAAAAAGATCTTCACGAAATCGCCCCGCCTGAACTTCTTTCTCAAGATCCCGGTTCGTAGCACTGATGACGCGTACGTCCACTCGGAAAGGGCGTTTTCCACCAATTCGATAGAACTCCCCTTCTTGAAGAAAACGCAAGAGCTTGGCTTGGATGCCCAAAGAGAGTTCTCCGATTTCATCGAGAAAGAGTGTCCCGCCATCGGCCATTTCGCAGAGCCCAATTTTTTGAGCGACTGCACCGGTAAAGGAACCTTTTTCGTGGCCGAAAAGTTCAGACTCCAGAAGTGACTCTTGCAGTGCGCCGCAATTGACCGTGACATAGGTGCGGTTGGCCCGCTCGCTCTTAAAGTGCAGTCGGCGGGCGATCAATTCTTTACCAGTTCCGCTCTCACCCTGGATCAGAACCGTCGCGGTGGTCGGTGCGATTTTATCCACCATCGTCAATAAATTGAGAATGGCTGAGCTTTTGCCGATGATTTCCATCATTTTATTGTCTTGGCTGACAAGTGTTTTGAGGGCTTTGTTTTCTTTCTGGAGCATTTTTTGTTGTTCCAAAATATGTTCGTGGGCACGGCGAAGTTCTATCGTTTTTTCTTCGACGGCCTGCTGGAGTTTTTTGTTGAAGGTTTTTGCTTCGCTGTAAAGTTTTTGATTCGTCATTGAAACTGCGATCTGGGACGCAACCGCTTCTAAGGTAAGTACGTCATCTGCGTCAAAAGCATTTTGACGATCGCTCTCTACATTGAGAGTTCCCACCACTTCGCCGTCTTTTAAAATGGGGACGCAAAGTTCAGACTGTGTTTGAACGGGGATGGATAGGTTGGTGTAATTTAGATCTTGGGATACATCATTGGTGAGATAAGTTTTTCGGGTGCGGATCACATATCCCGTAATTCCTTCTCCATTTTCAAGGATGTGGCCGATTTTGAGATGATTATGATAGGCTCCCGCTTGCGCGCGGAGGGTGGCGTTTCGGTTTTGATTCATTGACCAGATTTGCAAGCCATAATAATTAAAGTGAATTTGAATAATATTAATGATTGCCTCAAAGAAGTGATCTGACTCCAGCAGGCTTTGCAGCTTAGTGGAAAGCTCATTGAGCATCCTCAGCTGGTGGCTTTGCTTTTGGCGAGACTGAACTTCCTGAGACATGAGCTGCACTTCCTGCCTTACTTTTTTACACTTAAAAGGCTGGGCGATCCTATATTTTTTACACGGTTGGGTCAAGATAAAAGTTGATTAATAAAGTATGAATATAATCTTAGCTGAAGCTAATTAATCCTGAATTAATCTAATTTAATAAATAAAAACAATAGGTTACTTTTAGGAATCCCCTACACTGCTTCAACCACCATGACCATTCCCAGTCCACCTGCGGCGCAGACGGAGATCAATCCCAGGCTTTTTTTCATTTGTCTGAGCTCATGCAGTGTTTGGAGTATGAGGCGCACACCTGTGGCACCGAAGGGATGGCCAAGGGGAATACTACCGCCATTGACGTTGAACTTGGCGATATCGACCTCACCGATGGCGTGGTCCATGCCCAGTTTTTCTCGAGCAAAGTCCTTAGATTCGATCGCGCGAATTGAGGCTAAGGCTTGGGCAGCAAAGGCCTCGTGCATTTCGATTAAATCAATATCCTCCCACCGCACACCTGCGGCTTTGAGTGCACGTGGGATGGCGTAAACAGGTCCGATCAACAAAGGTTCTTTTTTAATAT
>JAHFAC010000275.1 GCA_023250755.1 Bacteriovoracaceae bacterium
TTTTATGCTTTGAACAAAATCGCTTTCAGAAGAGTGGTTTTCTTGGCGGTTTTCGCGTTCGATTCGTTGATTGAATTGCGCGTCGTTTGAACCGCTTTTTCGACTTCAAGCGTATTTTCAGATTGCAGTTCCTTTAGGCGTTGAGCGTAGGCTTCTTCGGCATCTTTGAGTGCTTTTTGGTCTCCTAGATGCTTTTGTTCCCATCCGGCCTGGCCCTCTTTGAGCTGCATTGTGAGAACGTCGGCCTCGTTACCTTGGTAACGGCCGAATTTGTCGTAAGTATCGTTCTTGATTCTTGCCACTTCTTCTTTGTTCTGTTCCCGTTCGCGGGCGAGAGTGTCATTTAGGTTTTCTTTCAGGTTGCGAACCGTCTCTTCAAGCTCTGCTTCTCGTTTGCGGAGTGCGGTTTGATAAGCCTCCTCTAGATCGCTCAGGCGCTCTTCTTGCCCTTTTTTGCTTTTTTTGGATTCGCTCTTGAGTTCATCCTCAAGATCACCGATGGTGCGCTGGTAGTATTGGTATCCGCCATCTGTAGGTGAAACGTTGGACATGCCTTTGCCTCAGGCTTGTGTTGAGCAAGTGGCGTACCAGAAATTTAAAAATAAAATCAGAATAATTTCATGGACTCACGTGAAAAACCAGGGTTCACACCCTCGGCAAAACCTGCAGGATGGACCTCGAAAATAGGCAAAAATTGCTGAAATGCTGTCCTAGTTGGACTGAAACGCAGTCGCTCTTGAAAAGCGTTCAAGCTGCCTCAGGATTTTCATCCCATCGATCGAACTTTCGTCAAATGAGGAACCAAAATCAAGTTGAGAAACACTGTATTTTCGGACAGCGGTTCCTGTGGGCAGATTCTTTGTTGGAATTGAGGTAGTCCCTGCTTGCGGTAGGGTGTAGATCGTCCAGATGGGATAATACGCTTCTTTTTTTATCTCAATCGGAATCAATTGCTTGATGTTTTCGCTGTTTTCTGTCACCCGGGGAATGCTCCTGTCAAAGCTCACGACGCCGATGCTATGAGAGAGTGCTTTTAGTTGAATCGACTCAGGCAGGTTTTTGAAATCCGCGAGTTCGTCGGTGGCAAGGAAGTCTCCTGCACGGAACTGGGCTGGAGCTTGATCGGTCACGATCCCCGAGATTTGTTTTTGTTTTTTTGACAAAGCGACTGTCAAGACATCCGGAACCGCGCCTGCGATCGGATGAGCAGGGCCCGCAAGACTGACTGGATGAAGATTGGATGGATCCTCAGCCGTGGCAGCCGTCTTGAGATCGGTAGGGAGGAGCACTTGGCGATTCCCTTCCATGTCCAGTGCAGACACCACTACCACATCGGCCACAAAGGGGGCTGGATTGACCGTGACCTGATATTGGTTCGGAACCAAGTCAAGGGTTGCATCAAAATCTTTGTGAAGTCCGTCGGAAGGTTGAATGACTTCGGTCAATGCCACTTTTTGAAAACCCAGTTTGTTGAGGAGATCAGCGGAGGGGCCATTTGAACCTTGCATCCCCGACATGAGTTCAGATATTTTTCCGACGCACTGAATGCCCGCAAGATGCACAGGGCGCTGAGAACTCAGAGGTAAGCGAAAATCCGGTTTATTCAGCCGGATGCTGCCCAAAAAGACAGACACTTCTTGATCAGGAAAAGTCAGATTGGATGGGATTTCACGCTTTCCGTAAACATCAATGGTGTCTTTTAGGGGAGAAAAAAATGAACTCACTTGAAAATCAAGCATGTCCATCGCGTTGAGGGTGCGAAACACCATCCCAGCCTCTATGTTTTTGCGCCCGGGTGGGGGATTCCAGCCCCCAAAATTTCCGTGGACGACAACCTGGGGAGTTAAATTCAAAAGGGGTTTTAAAAAAACGGTGACTTGCAGAGTTTGGATTCCTACGATCGAAAGGGTTTCGTATCCTGTTTTTGAAACAGTGACTGCCTTGGGTTGTATACCAAGATCAGTGAATTTAACTTCACCCCCAGAATTGCTATTGGCTTGCCGCTCAAAGAGAGCTGTCCGTGAGTCCAAGGTATCTGCAACCAAGATCTGTGCATCGGGGAGTGGGGCTTGAGAAATATCGTCCACGACAGTGACTTGGAGATTTTTCGCGGCTTCTCCTTCGGCCTTTTTTGACAGGCTGAAGCCCAGTGTTTCGGCCTGTCCGATTTTCGAAGAGAGCCCTGAAAGCCCGAAAAGCAGAGTGAAAATAATTGCGAAAAAAACCACTTGCGTATTTTTTCTGTGAATCATGATTCCCCCCGAAAGATTAAACTCCACACCGAAAAGCTGTTCGCTTGAAGTAGCCTAAAAAACCAATTGCCCTTTGTCAACCTTGCATGATTTAAGAGACTCATGGTGAAATCCTCTGACTCACTTAGTCCATCGAGTTCCACCCAAAGTCTGTCTGATGACACACAACCCCTTGCCCTCGCTACTCGGGTGCTTGAGATCGAAGGGCAGGGGATATTGCGTTGTGCCGAACGATTGCGTTCGAGTTCTCAGTCCTCTCAGGCCTTTGAGAAAGCCATTGTCATTCTTCGTTCTTCGCTGGAGCAAGGAGGCAAGATCATTGTCACGGGTGTGGGAAAATCCGGAAAGATCGCCCAAAAAATCGCCGCTACTCTTTCCAGCACCGGAAGTTCTTCAGTCTATCTGCATCCCACCGAAGGGTTGCATGGAGATCTCGGAATCGCAGCATCGGGTGACGCTGTTTTAGCACTCAGTTACACGGGGAATACAGACGAAACGGTTCGCCTTATTCCGTCTTTAAAAAATTTAAAAATCCCGGTCATTGCACTGGGTGGCAATCCCCGCTCACAGTTAGCGGAACAGTCCGATGTCTGGTTAGATGGATTTGTTGAGCAAGAGGCCTGCCCGCATAACTTGACTCCGACTGCCAGTACAACACTGGCTCTGGCCTTGGGGGATGCTCTGGCCATTACACTGATGCAACTTCGTGGATTTGACGCAAAGGGATTTGCAAAAAATCACCCTGGAGGTGCTTTGGGAAGTCGTCTTAACCTGACGGTGAGTGCATTGATGCATGCAGGAGATCAGCTGCCTTGGACTCACCCCGCTGCCGCAATGAGTGAGGTTGTGGTGATTTTGACTCAAAAGAAAATGGGAGCAGTTCTGGTTGCAGAGGACGCAGAGAAAGCTCAAAAAGAGGGGAGAAAACTCCTGGGGATGATTACGGATGGCGATTTACGGCGAGCGCTTCAACACCGAGAAAAATTCTTTGACCTCAAAGCGGCAGACGTTATGACAGGCAAGCCAGTGGTTGCACGGACCACTCAGATGGTGAAGGAGGCGCTCGAACTGATGGAGAATCGTCCGAGTCAAATCGCCGTGCTGCCCGTATTGGATGAGCATGATTTCTGTGTTGGGATTTTGAGGCTTCATGACATTGTTAGAACCCTCTGAAAGGGATCCTTGCCCAAAATGTGGCGCTGCTCTGGTTTGGCGTCAACCACATCGATATCCAGTTTTGCTCCAGTCTCTTTTTGCCCTGAGTTTTGCCGTATTTCTCTGGTGTGCGGAGAAGTTGAAATTAAGGGCGGGTTGGGTTTGGATTTGGTCTGTGGCTCAAATGGGATTGGGTGTTTTATTGATGCGCGGAAGAATCCGAGCTCGGCAGCGAGTTTTACGTTGCATCCGGTGCAACGCTGACTTACCATGAATCCCTTGTAAAACTTGTTGTTTTAATGGGAGGGGCAATGTCACACGGGAATCTTAAGCAAAAAAAATCATTCATT
>JAHFAC010000009.1 GCA_023250755.1 Bacteriovoracaceae bacterium
CTCCTGCTGCTGCCACCGCCACTGCAGAAGATGTTGATGGCTCAGGCTTTGACCTGGCCAACGGATTCTTCACAGCGGCCAGCATGACCTACCACTGGTAAGCAGGCGTAAGACTTAGATACCCTGAGCTGAAAGGCTCAGAAGAGAAGGGGGCTCGAAAGAGTCCCCTTTTTTTATTTCTCTATTAATCGTTGATCGACTATTTTATCTGGATTTAATCGTTGATAATCGATTAAATTTAAATATAATTAAATTAGAAACGCATGAAATCTTCGATCGACGATAAAAATAAAATAGCGATTCTGATTAAAGACTTAAGAAAGCAACACCGCCTCACCCAGCAAGAGCTGGCCGATCAAGCGGGGGTTAGCTTCTCATTCGTTAACCAAGTTGAACGCGGGAAAAAAACCGTCCGTCTCGATACCCTCAATCAACTCCTGGCCGTCTTCGGCTATGAAATGTCACCCAGCCGCATCTCGAGAAATCACCCATGATCGACTATCAAACCATTCGACGCGCGAGTATTTACCTGCGTGGGGTACTTGCAGGTCTCCTCGAAAAACAGGCTTCTGATCACTATTCATTTCAATATGACTCTCAATACCTCCACTCATCCCAACCCATTCCGATCGCCTGTGCATTTCCACTCCGGGCCGAGCCCTATCCTTCAAAACATCTTCATCCATTTTTTGATAACTTAATTTTAGAGGGATGGCTGTTGTCGTATGCAGAGAAGGTCTTTCACATCGACAAGAAAAACCGATTTGGCCTCCTAATGGTCACAGGGCGATCAACAATCGGCGCTGTTTCCATTCACGAGTATCCTCAAGAAATTGGGATAGAGCCTGAAAAAACAACTTCCACTCGTCTAGAGACGATTGAGTTCCCCCACCAGAATGGATGCTGCCCATCTTGTCTTCTCCCTTCACCCAAGAGCAAAGTCCTCCATCAGCGGTGCGCAGCTGAGCTTTTTGGCACCCATCGAAAACTAAAAATCGAATTAGACGCTGAACAACCACTTGAGACCTTCTCAAAAACTGTTTACGGAGGCTCGATTTCAGGAGCGCAAAGGAAAGGCCTTTTTTCGCTAAAACCCGAATCCGGGGTCATTTATCCTGATCCACTCGGTTCGCAGTACATTCTTAAACCAGACGGAGATCATCCCGAGCTCCCCGCCAATGAGCATCTCACCATGGCGATTGCGCGTAAAATTGGATTTAAGGCCCCGGCGTTCAGCCTGATTCGAATCCCAGACTTCGGTTTTGTGTACCTCACCCGCCGAATGGATCGCTTAGGCGGTACCTCTCGCAGAATGGAGGACATGGCGCAAATCCTTGGCGAGCTGAGCGAAGACAAATATGAGAGTAGCCATGAAAAAGTCGCGCAAGCGATCAGGCAGCATGCCTCAGCACCCCTTTTGGACCTAAATGATTATTTCAGAAGATTGATTTACTGTTTTTTGATCGCAAACGCGGATATGCACCTCAAAAATTGGTCGCTCTTGGAAAAAGTGGCTCTCAATGGTGAAATGGACCTGAGCCCCTGTTATGACTTGCTGAATACGAGACTCGTGATCCCAAGTGAGCGGCTTGATATTGGACTCACGTTTCTTGGTAAAAAAAGGAATCTACAACGATCTTATTTCACCCAATTTGCACAGGATGTCCTGAAGCTCAATCCTAAATTCATTGAAAAAACTTTTGATGCAATCCCATCCTGGCTAGGAACCATCGAAACCCTCTGTGCCAGGAGCTATCTCAGTGAAAAATTAAAAAAACAGTATATCAAGATCGCCCGAGAGCGGTTTGAGACTTTGTACTAATTTTAGGGACCCCGTGCAAAAGTATTGACTAATTTTAGGGATCCCGTAAATTAGTACTTAATGTCCCATGCATTTCACAGATTGATCTCTCACTATGCTTTTCGCGAAGATTGGCTCAAAAAAAAAATGGTCTTCTTGGCAGGTCCAAGGCAGGCCGGGAAAACCTTCGTAGCCCAACAATACCTCGCGGCTCACTCCTCTCCCCAGCTCTATTACAATTGGGATCTCCCAGAAGTCGCGCAGCGATTTCGTGAAAATCCGGTTTTTTTCGAATCGGACGTCCGCATCTCGATGCTGAAGCGTCCCACCCTGGTTTTTGACGAAATCCATAAGCGCACCCGCTGGAAAAATGAACTCAAAGCCGTCTATGACCGCTCCATTCGAGATTTTAACCTCATTGTCACGGGCTCTGCTCGACTGGACCTCCTTAGGCAAAGCGGGGAGAGTCTGGCTGGACGGTATTTTCTGTTTCGAGTTCTACCGATCGGTCTGCAAGAGTATGCAGGTCAAATTGATTTTCAATGTCGACTCGATGGATTCAAAGATCTCATCCATCATTTAAGTGCGATCAAACCAGCACCCAAGGCTCTTACGGATCTGCTTGTCTTAGGAGGATTTCCGGATCCCCTCGCCATGGGATCATTGGACTACCGACGTAAGTGGAGCGCTGATTACCAAAGGCTGCTCTTTCGAGAAGACTTGCGTGATTTATCAAGAATTCAAGAAATCGACCGAGTAGAAACCCTTTGGAGCCTGCTTCCCGAAAGGGTTGGCTCCCCGCTCAGCATCCGATCCCTGCAAGAAGATCTCTCCGCTTCTCACGAGGCGATCAGGACTTGGCTTCTGAATTTAGAAAAACTTTATTCGATTTTCTTGCTTCGGCCCTTTTCTAAAAAAATTTCGCGAGCCGTAAAAAAAGAGAAGAAGCTCTACCTCATGGACTGGGCGCTCCATAAAGACGAAGCCAAACGCTTTGAAAATTTCGTAATCTCCTCCCTATTTCGCAGTGTCGCTGTCTGGAATGACTCTGGCCAAGGAGAGTTTGAACTGTATTTTGCTAGAAATGCACTCGGACAGGAAGCGGATTTTCTTTTGATTCGCGACGGAAAGCCCTGGATCCTCGGAGATGCGAAACTTTCAGGCAAGGCTATCGACGCGCATCTCTATCGAATGGCTGAACAACTGGGGGGAGTCCCCGTTATTCAAGTTGTCGCAGAACCTGGAATATTCCAAGCCCCCACTCCAAAATCACTGATTGTTTCGGCTGACCGGCTTTTCTTGGCTTTTCCTTAAAAACCTACAAACTAAACGACACCCCCGCTACGAAGAGTTCATGACTCAGCTCACCGCGCAGAGTGATTTGAGGATTCACTTTACAAAATGCACCCACTCCAAACCTGGGAAAGAGTTCCCAGTGGCTCCCGAGCTTCTCTCCGGTGATATTACCCCCTAATCCGCCCAAACCATAAAAAGTCCAGGTTTGGTCTTTGTGAAAATCCCAACGGAGATGGGCGCTATAGATAAAAGCACTACTCCCGGATACAAAAAGCGGCCCCGCCTCGAATTCGACCCAAACTTGGTTATTGATTTCAGGAACGAAGCCCTGATGGATGATTTTCTTAGCCGCATTTCCGATCACGGCAAATCCGGCAGACGAGTCCAATACACCCAGTCCGCCAATTAAGCCAAAAGTGTATTCTCCGGCAGGAGAAGACCCCTTGAAGTCTTCTGAAGCAACTGAATCAAAAATGGGACTGCACAATAAAATCACAAATAATATTAAAAATTTCCGATCAACCATAAATTCCTCCTGTAGCCACCCAACGATCCAAAAAATTTTTGAGAATCTCACCCGTCAATCCCCAAATTCGATGAGGACCCACTTGGTAGACATGGATCGGATAACGAGCGGGGCCTACGGGATAATACTCCAACTGATAGGTATCAGAGCTGAGGAGCACCGAAAGGGGGGCCCAAAAAAAATCGGCAATCTCATCCGGGTTGGGTTTGATTTGGATGCTCTCCAATGGAGCCTCAAGCACTCCAATCACTGGCGTGACCTGAAATCCGGTGACGGCATAGAGCGCCGGCAGACGCCCGATCACGCGAACCCGAGTTCTAGAAATTCCGACTTCTTCTTCAGTCTCGCGCAAAGCAGCCGCAATCAGCCCGTCTGAATTTTCGCCTGAACGGTCTCCAGGATCCACCACCCCGCCAGGAAAAGCAATCTGTCCCTTATGAGTCTCGACCTTTTCGGTACGGCGAGTAAAGAGCACCCGAGGATTTTGAGAAGAATCTGGTGAGCTGCCTCCCAGTAAAATCAATACCCCAGCCGGAAGCCCTGCTTTTACAGTAAAATTTAATTTTTTCTGAATCATCCGCTGCGGACTCGAGTAAGGCAAATCGAGTGCGAGAGCTGCTTCGAGTCGCCGAATAAAGGCGCTATCCCAAAGCGGCATCTACTTGCCCCTTAAGTCAATTCGATAGCGTTGGGCCTTGCGATAGAGCGTGGCGCGATCAATACCCAGCAGCTCCGAAGCCTTCGACTTATTGTAATTCACCTCTTGCAGAATTTTAAGGATATGGGCTCGCTCCATGTCTTCTAAGGACTGTCGAGATCCAGAACTGCTTCCGACGGTTCCTTTCACAGACCGATCCCCCTCATCTCCACGTGAAATTTCAGATGGAAAATCTTCCGGAAAAAGCACGGCTGTCTTAGCCATGGCAACTGCATGTTCAATTGCATGTTCAAGCTCACGAATATTCCCCGGCCAGGAGTACGCCTTCAATAAATCCATCGCTTCATCCGAAATATGTGAAATCGACTTTTTATTCTTCTCCGAATACCGCGTGATAAAGTACTCAACCAGCGCCGAGAGATCCTCCATCCGTTCGCGAAGGGGGGGTAATTCGATCGAAATGACTTTAAGGCGGTAATACAAATCTTCGCGAAAAGTTCCGCTCCTAACAGCGCCTCAAAATCCCGGTGAGTAGCGGCAATCACCCGAACATCCGCCTTACGAACTTCAGAGGCTCCCACCGGCCTGAATTCGCTCTCTTGAATCACGCGCAAGAGCTTGACTTGAAGCGCAGGGGTAATATCCCCGATTTCGTCCAAAAAAAGGGTCCCGCCATGGGCCTCTTCAAAAAGTCCCCGTTTGTCTGAAGTGGCTCCAGTAAATGATCCTCTCACATGGCCAAAAAGCTCGGACTCGAGCAGGTTCTCTGCAAGCGCACCGCAATTCACTGCCACAAAAGGCTTGTTTCGCCTCACACTATTATCATGGATGGCTCGCGCAATTCGCTCCTTGCCCGTACCGCTTTCGCCAGAAACCAGAACGTTGCTGGTGGATAACGCTGCACGAGCTAAGGTTTTATAAACCTCGACAATTTTTGGTGACTTACCGATTACAGCGCGCGGTGTGGTCTCTAGTTGAGGGGCATTGCCAGTGATCGTCGGACTTTCCCAATGCTTAGCTGCGCGGTGAATCAAAATCTTGAGCTCGTCGATTTTAAAGGGTTTGCTGACGTAATCAAAAGCCCCCTCTTGGATCGCCTCGATCGCCCCTTCCATACTTCCAAAACCCGTCATCAGAATCACGGCTGAACGTTTGCCTAATTTTTTCACTTCACGGAGAACTGCCATCCCATCCGTTTCCATCATCCGGATATCTGAAAGAACAATCGGGAATGTCTCTTGTTTCAAAGCTCGAACTGCAGCCTCACCACTTGCAGCCAAATGCACGACATAACCCTCTCTCTCCAAAACCTCTCGGAGGAGCTTACGGGTTACATCATCATCATCCACTACGAGAATCTTCATAATAAGCCCGATAAGGAAGGTCTACCGTCACACGAGTCCAAGCGCCTTCTTTGGAATCAATGTCGAGCCTTCCCCCATGTCGTCTGACCAACTCTTTGCAAATCGCCAATCCCAACCCAGTTCCCTCACCCGGCCGCTTTGTGGTGAAAAAGGGCTTCAGTACATTTTGTAAATCCGCTTTCGCAATCCCCTCACCCGTATCATAAACGGAGACGACAGCCCATGGGTTCCCTTCTCGGGTCTCTAAACGAGTTTGGATTTCTAATTTCCGCGACCCAACACCGCCCCCTTTCGCCTTCAAGCTGTCCAGCGAGTTATTTACTAAATTCAAAATAACCTGTTCCAACTCGAGTGGCACTGCCCGAATCGGGCCCATTTTTCGGTCAAAATCTCGTCGCACGAGAACACCGAGTGACAAGATTCTGGGCTGCACGATTGCCAGGGCTCGATCCACCATCTGATTCAAATCGACCAACTGCCGTTGAGACGGAGGTTTTGCTGTACTCTGGAGAAACCCTTTCACGATGCTTTCAATCTTCCCCAATTGCCCAGTGATAATCTCAAATCGCTCCTCCAAGTGAGGTGAAAGTTGGGTGTCCGTTCCCTTAATTTCTTCTCGGAGGAGTTGCAGGTGTCCTCCCAGCGCGTTGAGCGGGGTTCCCACTTCGTGTGCAAAACTAGCGGTCAGTTGCCCCATCACCGCCAGCTTTTCTGTATTCATTAATTGGCGCTGCGCCTCATGAAGTTGTTCGGTCAATTCAAGATTTTGACTTTCAGCCTGTCGAAGCAGCCGATCATTTTCAATCGTCCGCCTCAGGAAAAAACTAAGGGCTAAAATGAGAATCACTACGCTAAATGCAGCTGCAAACGCGGTCACCTTCCAAAGTGCGCTCATGAGGCGCTCAACCACCTTCATAGAAATCACAACATGCACGTTTCCGAGCACTCTCCTCAACCCATGAGAATCCCGGCTGCGCTGTTCAATCGGAACAAAAATTTCCCAAGAGCCCGAGCCCTGTTCATCACTTTTGTATTCGCCGGTGCTTTTTTCGACTAAAGCCGTGGGTAAAGGGGTTGAACCTGGCTCCTCTTGACCACTCGAGGCAATCGCCTTCACGCTTCCGGTCAAAGGATCCTTAACTAAAATATCAATCCGAGTAATGCTGGGTTGTGAATAAAGAAATTCTTGGAGGTATTTTTCAAGGGGGGGGGTTGGGTTAGGGAGTGTGAGAAAGCGTTGACTCAGCACTTCGGCAGCCAAAGTCTTTGCTGTGGTGAGGCCCACTTGCTTCATCTCTTCATCCAAAATGGGCTGAGTCAGTTTATTCTCTGCGACTGTTACAATAAGATAGGTGGGAAGAATGACCCCCACCAACACCAGGATAATCTTGGCCTGGAGATCCAGCTTACGCATTCGTCGCATCTGTGAAAAAAGCCTGCGCATAGAGATGAAAAAGTCTTATCACATCCAAAAAAAAACCGGGATCTCAGAAACCCCTTGGCTTCTAAGACCCCGGCTTTGAATACTCTTACGATCACTCGCTTATTTGTGATCGCCACCTGCGGGAGCGGCAGCTGGCTCAGCGGGAGCGGCAGGAGCGGCCATTTCTTCATGCTTTGCCTTTTTCTTGCCGGCTTTCTTGCCCTTCTTGCCCTTCTTGCCTTTTTTTACCATCACAGTTTTTGCTGTCTCTTGATTCTGATTTGAGGTGGTGGTTGATCCCTCTTCAGCCAGAGCCAACGAAACCATTGCGAAGATCGCCACGACCATCGTGACTAGAATTTTTTTCATATTTATTTCTCCTTTTATGTTTGAAATGCACACAGTTGTTTATACAGCAAAGTGAGTGCCACCCCATATTTACTGTACTTTTGCGGACTTACAACGAAATTCTTCAGAAGGATTGTAGTATTTCGCGACACCTGGTTGTAGCATCGTACTACAGCTCCATGCTAAGAACGGAAGACTTATGCTCAAGAAACGAATCCAAGATCCTCGCCGAATCCATGCACTAAAAGTCCGTGACCAGGTTGAAAATGGAATCCGTGATTTCTTCCGAAACCAAGGATTCCTTGAAACACGAACGCCATTGCTCGTCCCTTGCCCGGGAATGGAACCCCATATCCGCCCTTTTCGTCTCGAAACAGGTGCTTTCCTGCCCACTTCACCTGAATTCGCAATGAAGCGTCTCCTTGTGGGAGGATTAGAAAAAATTTTTCAAATTTGCCCCGCTTTTCGCTTAGAACCCCGCTCACCCCAACATTCGCCAGAGTTTACCCTGCTTGAGTGGTATCGCGCCCATGCGGGCTATGAAATGATCATGCAAGACACGGAACAGCTTTTTGCCCACTTGGCTCAAAGGTTCTTCGGAAAACACGCCATCCTTTTTCAGGGCCAGGAGGTTTCAGTCGCCCTCCCCTGGCCGCGATTGCGAGTGCGTGATCTTTTTTTAGAACACGCGGGCGTCGATCTGGTGCAGGCATTCAACCCCGCCGAATTAACCCGCGAATGCCTCCGACTTGGAATCCAAGCAAGCCCTCACGACACCTGGGACGATCTTTATTTTAAAATTTGGCTTGACGCCATTGAGCCCAAACTCCCACAAAATCAAGCCTGCTTCGTCACGCGTTATCCCGCCTCTCAATCCGCACTCGCAGTAGTGGACTCTGATCCCGACGGTTCTCAATGGGCCAGGCGTTTTGAAATCTACGCGGGTGGAATGGAAATCGGCAATGCATTTGAAGAACTCACCGATCCCACAGAGCAGCGCAGGCGTTTTATCAAAGACATGGATCTCAGAGAAAAAACATATGGTTCGACTTTTCCAAAAAATCCAATCGACGAAGACTTCTTAGCGGCCCTTGAAGAAGGAATGCCCCCTTCTGGTGGAATTGCGATCGGTGTAGACCGAATGGTGATGCTCTTTGCCAATGAGCCAGAGATTGATTACACAGTTTGGCTAAAATGCGATTCCAAATTCTCCTGATATCGATAGAGCTTGGAATAGAGCCCTCCCTTCTTCATCAGTTGAACATGCCGTCCTGACTCAACCAACGCACCCTTGTGAAAAACGAGAATCTGATTTGCAGATCGAACGGTTGCCAGCCGATGAGCAATCAAGATTGTGGTCTTTCCGTCCGAGATTCGGCGCAGAGCAGACTCAAGCTCCACCTCTGACTGAGAATCCACATTGGCTGTAGCCTCATCGAGGATCCAGATCGCTGGATTCGCAACAGAAGCCCGAGCAAATGCCAAAATCTGTCTCTCACCCATCGACAAATTACTTCCCCGCTCCTGCAATGACCGGGTTCGATCACGCAACTGCTCAGTAAGCCCCATGGAGGTCAATAGTGAATCGATGGACTCATGTGCGGCCCCTGAAAGCTCTCGCCAAAGCATGACATTGTCCCACGTAGAGCCCGAAAAAAGAAAAACATCCTGCTGGATGATTCCTAGGCTGGCCCTGAGCGCTCGTTTGTCGTATTCACGTAAATCTTTTCCATCTAAAATAATTTTGCCTTTTTGTGGTTCATAAAACCTCAAAAGCAAACTAATGATCGTCGTTTTACCTGCCCCGGTATGGCCAACCACACCCACTCTTTCTCCCGGCTGAATTTCAAATGATACATCACGGAGAATCCAGTGCTCTTGGTCATAGGCGAACCAAACATTTTCAAAAACGATATGCCCCCTAAGGTCTTTGATCGGCCCCGCCGCCCTTTGGGAGTCACCCTGGCGAAACTCGGGCTTCCAATCTAAAATGGAAAAAACACGCTCTGCTGAAGCCATTCCGGAGAGAAAAATATTCCACTTGTCCGCAAGTTCGCGCATGGGCTGAAAGAGCGACAAAGCGTACGAAAAATAGGCAACTAAAATCCCAAGCTTAATCTCCCCAGAAAGAGCCATTCTTCCGCCAAACCAAATAATCAGTCCAACAGCCATACCTGCTGAAATCGTGATAGTAGGTTGAAAAAATGCATAAACTCGGATGGAACTGACCTGGGCATCGGCATACCACTGATTGACTCTCAAAAATCTGCGAAGATGGAGCCCCTGCCGGTTAAAGAGATGAACCACTCGCATCCCCAAAATATTTTCGGCCAAGAAGGCATTGAGGGCTGAAAGCTTGCTCCGAGCATTCCGATAAGCGATTCGTAATTTCGCGCTAAAATAAATCGAGGCAAGAATCAAAAATGGCAAAACTGAAGCCGCCAAAAGACCTAGTTTCACATTCAAAACAAGCAACCAAACCAAAATACCTAAAACAGTCAGGAGATTTCCTAAAATGGTGACAAACCCTGCTGAAAACATCTCAGCAAGAGCGGAGACGTCGTTTGTCACTCGAGTAACCAGTCTTCCCACTGGATTTCTGTCATAAACAGAAACCGGAATTTCCTGTAAATGGGTAAAAAGCGCCATTCGGAGATCCTGCATCACCCTCTGGCCCAGCGCCTCAAAAAGATAGGCATGTCCGATGCTTGCTGAAACGCGGACACACTCCACAAAAAAGAAAAGAGTTGCGATCCTTTTCAGGTGATACCAACTTTTTGGAATCATTCCCTCATCAATCGCAAAGCCAAGCAGCCTTGGCTCAAGGAGAACAGCGGATGTACTAACTAAAATGAGAAAAATTCCAGGAAATAAGAATTTCCTTTGACGAAGAATGTATCGAAACAAATAAAGCAGCGTACGCCGATGCACGGGACGAGCATCACGCTCCTCAATGTCAAGGTACCCTTCAAGGCCTGAGGGCTCTTCAGCGCGGTTCATGCGAAATCCCCAGAGGATTGCTTTTTTTCTTCGTACTTTTGGATGAATTGATCAAGATCTTCCTTTAATCGCTGCTCATCGTAGAATTTTCGGTAAGTTCCGTTCGCACGCATGAGTTTCGCGTGAACTCCTGATTCAAAAACCCTTCCCTCTTGCAGAACAACAATCCGATCTGCGTCACGGACCGTAGAAATACGATGAGCGGCGATAATTTCTGTATTGCGCCCCACTCTGGAGCGTAAGCTCTTTAGGATTTTCTCTTCGGTCTGAACATCGACAGAGGAAAGCGCATCGTCTAGAACAAGAATTGCCGGCTGTTTGATCAAAGCACGCGCTATGGTGACTCGCTGTTTTTGGCCGCCCGAAAGATTAACTCCACGCTCACCTAAGCGCGTATGATACCCCTCAACCAAGTTTAAAACGTCCTCATGAACCGCAGCTAAACGAGTCGCCTCTTCGATTGGAGCGAGTTGACCGCTCTCAGCCATCCAGTTATGGAGGCCAAAAGCGATATTCTCAGTCACCGTCTCGCTAAAAAGAAAGACTTCTTGCCCCACATAGCCCACTTGGCGCCTCAACTCCTCAATGGGCCAATCATTTACATCAATCCCGTCAACCCAGAGCATGCCTCGTTTGGCGGGATAAAGACGTGGAAGCAAAGAAAGGAGCGCAGACTTTCCGGCACCAATGGTGCCGACAAAAGCCACGCGCTCACCAGGTTCGATGGTCAGATCAACATCTGAAAGAACAATTTCCTGAGTGCCCGGAAAAGAAAAACTGAGCTTTCGAAACTCGACCTTGCCACGAGCCCCGCCTAGAGTTTGCGTGAACTCCCCTTGAGCTATTTTAGGCTGTGGCACATCACTTTGGACTGAAAAAATTTCTTTGATTCTCCCTGAGCTTGCAATAGCACGCTGATGCATCGCAAGCGCCATTCCCAATGCCGTCATCGGCCAAACCATTTTTTGGATATAACGCTGAAAAGCAACAAAGGTGCCTAAAGTAACCGCGCCATCAATCACTCCACGGCCACCTATAAATAAAAGGAGGACAAGACCCATACTCATCGTAAAGTCCAAAATCGGCCCAAACGCGGTCTGGACACGGGCCAAATGCATGTTTAGTCCAACAAACTCTTCGCCTGCCGCGCGAAAGCGGCGAATTTGAGCGTCTTCACGGGCAAATGCCTTGATCACACGAATTCCATTGAGATTTTCTTGAGCCATCGCAGCGAGCTTACTGAAAAAATTTTGAACCTTTTCAAACCGAGAATGCACTGCTTGCTGATTTCTCATGACAAACCAGGGGATAAACGGAAGTGGCACGAATGCCAGCAACGTGAGCTTGGGTGAGAGCAAGTACATGGCAATCGGGACAGTGAGAAAATAAAAAAAAGCGTCCGCCAGCGTCAGCAGCCCAGCGCCCATCGCCATCCGGACCGCCTCCACATCATTGGTGGCCAAGGACATTAAATCCCCGATCCGGCGCCTGTCAAAAAAGCTAGCAGATAAACCAAAGAGGTGCTCAGTGTAGCGCTGCCGGATATCCCGTCCCGAAAACATGCTGGCGCGAATTAAGTACATTCGCCATCCATAGCGCCCCACCCCCTGCAGCAGGCTCACTCCAAAATACGCAAATGCCATTTGCGCCAAACGTCGAAGGGGTTGCCCCTCGGTCAAAGCATCGATTGACTTTTTCAGGATAAAAGGTGGAAGCACTTCAAGGACATCGACCATCAAAAGTGAGCCAAGTCCAATAACAACAAATTTTCGGTATTTCCAAAGGTAATGACGCAGTAGCGAGTTCCTATCGAGGAACTTTCGCCACGCAAAAACTAAAGATGACATTGCCTTTTATCCTCGGGTCAGGGGCCTCGGTTTGAAGTTTATAAATTAGTGAGAATAATGAGAAAAGTCAAGATCAGGGCTTATCCCAAGCGAAGCCTTTCTAAACATTTGCTAAAATCGTCCGGTAACGGGCTTTCAATAAAAATTTCTTTTTGAGTCAAAGGATGATTAAAGCGCAGGCTTGCGGCATGAAGCATCGTTCGCTTTGCGATAAAATCCTTGGGATCACTTGGATTCCTACCATAAACTGAATCACCAAAAATCGGTAATCCTCCCTCTGTCAGGTGAACTCGTATTTGATGAGTACGACCCGTGAGTGGGCGGGCTTCGATCAATAGTCCCTTTGGAAAGGTTTCCAGCAAGCGAAATTCGGTATGAGCAAAATCTCCCCCCGCTCTGACTGCACCAAAGCGCTGTGATTTACTTAAACGCCCTAAATAATTTTTCACATTCCAAGCCTGGGGGGGCAGCTCAGCCGCTCGCCAAGTCAATGCAAGATATTTTTTTTCGATCCGATGCGCCGAAAAAAGCGATGCCAATCCTGGATTAGCGTCGCGTGACTTCGCAAGCAATACCACACCCGAAGTATCTCGGTCTAGCCGATGATGAAGACCCAGATAAACTTGCGTTTGCTTTTCTCGCTCAGCAAGAAATCGTTTGATCACACCAAAAAGATTTTCTCGAGCTTCATCTACCGTGGGTTGAGTCGGAAGCCCCGATGGTTTATCGACTGCGATCAACCATTCATCTTCAAAAAGAATCCTCGCAGCAGACATTTGAAATAAAACGTCTTTAGCTTTGGAATCGCTGCCCTTCAATTTGTCAAAATCGATGAATACTTCAATGCAAGCTCGAGACTGCATCTCTTTTGAAGCAATCCGTACTCTTTTTCCATTTAAATAAACCGCTCCCGCAACAATGAGTTTTCTGATTTTACCCTTGGACAACTGCGCAAGAGAGTCCGAAAGCACTTGATCCAAGCGCTTTCCAGCGAGGATTGGGGAAACCTGTATCCTAAATTTTTTCAGCGCCATGAAAAAATCACACGATCCCAAGTATTTTACGCGCTTGAATCGGGGTTGCCACTGGCCGATCCATTTCACATGCAATTCGCGCAATTCGCCCAACAAGCTGCGCGTTGGACTTTGCGATTTCGCCTTTTCGATAGAAAATATTGTCTTCAAAACCCACACGAACATGGCCACCAAGACAAATCGCATGAACTGCGAGGGGAAGCTGGAAGCGGCCCACCCCCGCCACCCCCCAATGGACTCCAGAAGGGAGAAAGCCCACGAGATGCATCAAGTTTCTTAAGTCCCCAGACATCCCACCCGGGACACCCAAAACAAACTGAAAATTCAACGGTTCTCGAATAATCCCCTGCTTCGCTAAGCGAAGCGCACTCTCCAGCATCCCAGCTTCATAAATTTCGAGTTCCGGGACCACACCCAGTTGATGCATCTGGGCCGCAAGCGCCACAATGTCACGTGGGTGATTATAGAAAACATCCTCCCCAAAATTCATCGTCCCGAGATTCAGGGACGCCATCTCAGGCTTGAGTCCGAGTGGCTTTGCGCGCTTTTCGATGGACTCGCCCACTGCGCCTCCAGTGGAAATTTGGATCACCGCTTCAGGTACGCGTGCTTTAATCGCCGAAATCACCTCTGCAAAACGCTCTATGCGTTGAGTAGGTTTACCGTCATCCTCTCTGACATGGAGATGAATTACTGACGCGCCGGCCCTCACAGCCTCTTCTGCAGCCTGAGCCTGTTCTGCCGGCGCAATGGGGAGATGCGGTTGTTTTTCGCGTGTGGTCTCAGCTCCAGTGATGGCACAAGTGATGATTAATGGATCCATCTTTTCTCCCGACTAAGGGGCTGTTTTATCCCCTAATTTTTTCTACCTTTAACTTTTTTTGCCTTGGCGGCGATTCATCTCATTGAGAATTCGATGAATTCGGTTCAAAATTTCCCAACGAAGACGGTCCTCTGAAGCCCCCATTGCCCAGTAGAAATGGAATTCTTCTTCTGGTTTATTTCTCAAAACAAGACCAAAATCAACATCCCATCCAACAGCATGAACAGTCCAAGCAGCATACCACTTCGCTAAATCCACTTTTTGTTTCTTTTTAAAATCCACGACTTTCATGGCTTCATCGGCCAGAACACGTTTAAGAGTGAAAACCGAAGCGGTTAAAAACAATTTTCTAAATGTGAACTTCATTGCAGCATGATTCATGCCTTTATGAATCCATTGCGTCGACGCGGGGGATGGCAAAACCAGCCCTGCTGAACCCAAATCTACCGGCCGGGCAAGTGGCAAAGAGGATTTTTCATTAAAAAAACTCACTTCGGGCAAATTTTCCTGAAAAGAAGACATCTCCTCTGAAAATGCCTCAACTGCCGCCAAAGAGGCCCCCCTGCGGCTGCTTTCAAGACGCCGATAATCTGAGGAATGACTAAATCCATTATAAATCCCCTCAAGAGAGGCGCCCTGCTCCATCGCTTCACGCAAATTCAAAAACTCGGCAAACTCACCCGGCTCGCGCTGAAGAACAACCTGAAACATTTCGTGAAGGAGTTCGGCTTGCGCTTCAGGGGAAAGTTCGGATCCCTCTTCTTCATTTTTAATTTCTCTCGGGATGATTCCGAGACGCACTACAAGACGCGCCACCTTCTCGCGAATAGGTTGACAACCCACTCCGATCCCGCATAGGACCAGGGCAAAACTCAAGTTAAAGACAAATAGAATGAATCCTTTTTGCCGCACTAGAGCGCCAAACTCGCCTTCAATCCGAGCACAGAAACCCCAGAGAAACTATAATCGTACTCTCCCGTCAGAGTCATCAATACAAACTTGAGTGGAATTCCGACATAAGCGTGCATTGGCGAAAAAGACTCGTGTTGAGAGAGTGTGGTGGATAATCCCCCAGGCCCGCCGATTGGCACATCCAAGTCGCCAGACGCGAGCTGAAGCCCCATCCCGACGTAAGGATCCATAAACCAACCCATTTTCTTAGAAGCCACGACATCGATTTTATAAGTCCGTGTGTGCATGAAGTAGAGTCGTGCAAAGGTTTCGCTGAGCCGCAAAGCAACAGAAGGAAGAACCATTCCGCCTCGAATAAAAGCCCACTTGATCTCAACCCCAATGAGCTTGTTTGGATCGTAAGAAATGTAT
>JAHFAC010000276.1 GCA_023250755.1 Bacteriovoracaceae bacterium
AGCCAGGCTCGTGACTCACAAAATGGCGAGGCATTCTTCAATCGCGTCACACAAGAGACAGGGCTTCGGTTTCAGGTCATTTCAGGCGCTAATGAAGCACGATTTACCTTCATGGGCGGGCTTTTGCCGGAAATGGATCCCCGCGCTTCAGTCGTGATTGATATTGGGGGTGGAAGCACTGAGCTTATGACTGCATTGAGTGCTCAGAGTGTGGATATTGGATGTGTCCGGTACACTGAGCGTTTCTTAAAACATGATCCCATCCAGGATCAGGAGTTTTGGGCGTGCCAGGAGTCCATTGATTCTGAGCTGATTTCGCTTCAGTCCTGGCGCAAAATTTTACCTGCTTCTGCGCAATTAGTCGCGGTTGCTGGAACTGCGACTACCCTGGCCGCTTGGCATCTCGGACTCGAAAAATTCGATGCTGCTCAAATTGACTCCGTCCTGATCACCCGAGGAGATGTGCATCGAATGGTTGAAGAACTCAAGTGGCGTACCGTGGCAGAGCGTTGCCAGCTGCCGTGCATTGAGCCGGGTCGAGCGGATGTTCTTTTGGCGGGAGCTTTAATTTTATGGCGTGCCATGGAACTCTTAGAGTTCTCTGCCTGCCATGTGAGCACGCGTGGTCTCAGATATGGCGTTCTATCACAGGTTTTCTAGATCTGCCCTGAGGGACGCCGCGAGTTCTCGATCTTTTGCCGCCAAACGTTTCAAGAGAGATTCGCGAAAATCAGTGTCCGCAATCTTGAGCATTTCCAAGACTTGCGCAAAGCCATCGACTTTGACCTGCTTTTCTGCATTGGACTGGCCTTCTGGTTTGTCTGTCTTATTCATGGCTAAGTGATCTCCTTTTCTTTTCTGGCTGATTTTCGGGCCCGATAATGGATCGCCTCAGTTGAGATTTGAAGTTGTTTTCGAAGTGAGTCCATTTGTGCTTCAGCATTTTTTCGATATTCTTCTGTCCGCTCTTGGTTTGCCTTGCGAAGCTTCGAGAGTTCTTCTTCACTTGCTTTTTTTTCAGTATCGAGACGATCACCTGCATTCGTGCGGACTTGGTGCAGTCGCTCTTCGAGGGCTTCAGCCTCTTGGGAGATCTGAACATCATAAGCGTTTCTGAGGTTTTCAATCTGAAAGTGATGATTTTGGACCAGGCGGTCGAGCTCGTCTTTGTGTTTTTCTTGGACTTCTTGGAGTTCCATCTCATGTCGTTGCTCAAGCTGGTTGCGGTAATTCTTGAGTCTCAACTCATCGGTTGTTGAAGCCTTGATTTCAGAAGGCATTCCGTTGCCCCCTCCTGTTTTTATTATGCCTGACGCTGCGGTGTGCAGGCAAATCCTCATCGATCCAAAAGAAAGTACAAAACCAGTGTCAAAAACCTGTCAGGAGGTGTTATTATTTGCGACAAATTAACTGGGAGTGAGCCAAGGGGATACTATGGGTCAGACACTTGTTTTTCTTTCTGGAAAGCGAACTTGTTTTGGAGCTTTTGGTGGAAACCTAAAGGACGTAAGCCCTACTGATCTGGCTACGGCCACGTCTAAAGCAGCCCTTGAGCAGGCAGGGGTTTTTCCTCAACAAGTAGATCATGTAGTTTTCGGCAATGTATTAGCGTCTTCAGCGGACAGCATTTATATCCCACGGCATGTCGGCTTGCGTCTGGGGATTCCGGAGTCCATTCCAGCATTGGGAATTAATCGTCTTTGCGGTACGGGATTTCAAGTCATCATTGAGGCCTATCAGCAGGTGATACGGATGTGGCCTTGGTAGGGGGCGTTGAAAACATGAGCATGGCGCCCTATGTTCTGCGCGATGTGAGATGGGGAACCAAAATGGGCCACGAGCAGGCCTACGATGCGATGACTGAATGCCTTTTTGACACCTACGTGCAAACCCCGATGGCCATTACTGCTGAAAATTTAGCGGAGAAATACAAAATTTCTCGTCATGACGCCGATGATTTTGCAATGCGAAGTCAGGAGCTTTATCGGGAGGCGCTTCAAGCCGGGCACTTTCTTGAAGAAATCACTCCATATGAAATCGTCAGTCGAAGAGGGGCTGTGAAGACTTTCGTCCATGACGAACATCCGAAGTCCGATACTACTCCGCAGATTTTAGAGAAACTCAGGCCCGTGTTCAAAAAAGACGGAGTGGTGACCGCGGGTAATGCGAGCGGTATTGTGGATGGGGCCTCAGCCATGATCGTCGCCACAGAGGCCCGTGCGTCGGTTGAGAACTGGGTTGCT
Source organism: Bacteriovoracaceae bacterium (assembly GCA_023250755.1). Lineage (GTDB taxonomy): Bacteria > Bdellovibrionota > UBA1018 > UBA1018 > UBA1018 > JAHFAC01. Next base: position 2,244 of record JAHFAC010000276.1, read on the forward strand.
CTGGGTCGCCTGGTCGATTATGGCATTGTGGGGTGCGATCCTAAATTCATGGGCATTGGCCCTGCACCCGCTATTCGCGAAGTTTTGCGCCGTGCTCGAATGAAGCTCGAGCAGATCGACCTGATTGAAATCAACGAGGCTTTTGCCCCCCAGGTGATTGCCGTGGAGAGAGAGCTTGATTTGCCGGTGGATATCTTGAATGTCAATGGTGGCGCGATTGCGATAGGGCATCCCTTGGCTGCGACGGGCACTCGGATCATCATGCATCTCCTTTACGAGCTAAGAAGGCGCAAAAAGCGCTATGGCATCGGTTCAGCCTGCATTGGGGGAGGGCAGGGGATTGCCTTGATTGTCGAGGCATTCTAAGTTACTCCTTTCATTTAAGGAGCTCAGCCATGTCTGCCTCGTCAGTCATGTCCGCAAAAAAAGAAAATTCCATCGAACTCACACTTCTTGGGGAGAAAATTATCCTCAAGTCCGGTGGTGATCCCACCATGATTCGCGAAGTAGTGGCGCTTGCTTCTGCAAAGATTCAAGAAGCTGAGCGGCGCGGAAAGTCTTCCTTGCCCCCCCATCAAATCGCCTTACTGGCCTTATTGGATGTGGCAGAGGATTACGTTTACGCGCGTAAACGGGCTCGTGAGCAAAAAGAGGCTCTCAACGAAAAATCAATCGAACTCTTCAGCCTGATTGAAGCTGAGCTTAAGCAGTGAAAGTCTTGTTTTTTGGAGATGTCTTTGGTCATCCTGGGCGTGATGCTCTAAGGGCGGCCATAGCGCAGCTGGGTCCGATTCATCATCCTGATTTCATCATTATCAATGGAGAAAATGCTGCTCACGGAAATGGAATTTTACCAGAAATGGCCCAAGCATTTTTGGATATCGGCGTGGACGTGATTACCACGGGCAATCATGTTTGGGATCAAAAGCAGATTATTCCTTTTTTCGCGACCTGCAATCGCATCATTCGTCCGGCAAATTTTCCTGATTTTCCTTTTTCGCGAACGCCAGGGCGGGGATCAACGGTGGTTGAGTCCCGCAGAAGGCCCGGATTGAGGCTCGGCGTGGTCCAAGTCATGGGTCGGGTTTTCATGGATACGCTCGATTGCCCTTTTCGCATCGTGGAGCTTGAGGTGGACCGCCTCGAGCAATTGGGCGTTCAATCCATCCTGATTGATTTTCATGCCGAAGCAAGCTCTGAAAAGCAGGCCATGGCTTACTATATGGATGGCAAAGTGAGTGCCGTGATCGGCACCCATACTCATGTTCAAACCGCTGACGAGCGCATTCTTCCGGGTGGGACTGCGGCAATTACTGATGTTGGGATGTGTGGCTGTTTTGATTCAGTGATTGGGGTTAAGAAAGAGATCTCCATCCAAAAGTTGATGACCAAACGCCCGATCAAGTATGAGCCTGCCGAAGGTCCTGGGGGATATAATGCGGCCCTGATCGATATCGATGAGGTGACTGGTAAGTCG
>JAHFAC010000277.1 GCA_023250755.1 Bacteriovoracaceae bacterium
TTGAAGCTGAAACGGCTCAGTGGACTCGGGTTGAATATCTACCGGAATTTCTTCTTGCACGGGTGGGGTTTCAGAGCTCTCTTGGACTTTTTTGGAGTATTCCAAAAGGCCGGTGAGATCCTTCTTTGGGTCGCTCATTTTATTAATTCTACTTGAGAATTAGCTGCCGTGGCATTTTTTATATTTTTTGCCGCTCCCACAGGGGCAGGCGTCATTTCGGCCAACTTTTGGGTCAGATCGAACGGGCTGGGGAGCTGAGGAGACAGAGGTGGCTGTGCCCATCGGGCCATGAGTGAAAGTCATTTGACGGGGTTGCCTAGCCATCCGACTGAGATCCAGTGGGGCAGGCTGAGCAGATCGAGCAGGTGTACCTGATGCAGAGACTAACGAGCCTCCTTCGGTGAGATTGTATTGAAACTCACCCCCCTCCGGTGAGGATTCTAGCTCTTCTTCAAACATCGCTTGATGTCCCATCTGGACTGCAAAGATCTTCCTTACGACATCTCCAGTGATCTGATTCATCATCATCTGGAAAAAACGAAATCCTTCTTTCTTGTAGGCGATCAATGGATCCTTCTGCCCATAGCCCTGGAGCCCAATGCCTTCGCGCAGATGGTCCATGGCCAAGAGATGATCCTTCCACAGGCTGTCGATGGTGGTGAGAAGGATCATTTTTTCGAGTTGTCGGATCACGGCCTCACCGAGGTGGCGCTCTTTGGTGTGGTAAGCATCCTCAGCTAATTTGACAATCAGGGCTTTGAGGCCTTGGTCGTTAAAGGGCTGGATGTCTTTTTCTGTGATGTTAGATTGAACTTGCAGCATCGTGATGACCGCGTCGTTCAATTCTTTGGCGTCGAGGAGGATCTGGCCATTGACTTTGCGGAGTTTTCCGCCCGGGAAAAAATCAATTGCAATGGCTTGAGCAAGTTCTTCGACCATTGAAAAGACCATGAGCCGTAGATTTTCACGCGAGAGCACTTCTTTGCGCCAGGCATAGACGACTTTGCGCTGTTGGTTCATCACGTCGTCGTATTCGAGTAGATGCTTGCGGATGTCGTAATTGTGACCTTCAACTTTGCGCTGGGCGTTCTCAATGGCTTTGGTGGTCCAACGATGCTCAATGGGGACATCTTCTTCCATCGCTGAGACGGTCCGTTTTAGGAGCTCGCTTTGACCAAAAATCCTAAGCAAGTCGTCTTCAAAGGAGAGATAAAAGCGGCTGCCTCCCGGATCCCCTTGCCGGCCTGCCCGACCTCTGAGCTGGTTGTCGATTCGGCGAGACTCATGGCGCTCAGTTCCTAAAATAAAAAGTCCACCTGCTTTGAGAACGTCTTCTTTTTCTTCAGCGCATTTTTTCTGCCATTTTGCGAGAGCTTCTTCGTGAGACTTAGTGTGAGCAGCTTTTTCTTCGGCAGAGGCATTGTGCTTGAGGGCACCGGCTTCGGCTTTAGCGAGAAAATCAGGATTACCGCCGAGCAAAATATCCGTTCCACGGCCTGCCATGTTTGTCGAAATGGTGACGGCGCCTTTTCGTCCGGCCTGGGCAACAATATCCGCTTCTCGCTCGTGTTGCTTGGCGTTCAGCACATTATGCCGAACTCCTTCGCGCTTGAGAAGCGCAGCCAAACCTTCTGACTTTTCAACTGAAATCGTGCCGACCAAAACAGGCTGGCCTTTTTCATGAAGATTCTTGATCTCTTGTGCAATCGCTTTGAACTTGGCTGTTTGTGATTTGTAAATCAAATCCGCGTGGTCGAGCCGGATCATGGCCCGATTGGTGGGGATAATGGTGACATCTAGTTTATAAATCTGCCTGAACTCGGTGGCCTCGGTATCCGCGGTGCCGGTCATGCCCGAGAGTTTTTTGTACATGCGAAAGTAATTCTGAAAGGTAATCGTCGCAAGGGTTTGATTTTCGTTTTCGATCGTCACGCCTTCTTTTGCTTCGATGGCTTGGTGAAGTCCGTCTGACCACCGGCGACCGGGCATCAATCGACCCGTGAATTCATCGACGATTAAGACTTCACCGTCTTTGACCACGTAATCTACATCGAGTTTAAAAAGAACATGGGCTCTCAGCGCTTGGTTGACGTGGTGAAGGAGCTCAATCTGAATGGGATCATAAAGATTGGGTACATTAAGGCGCTTTTCCATCTTTTCAACGCCAGCTTCAGTGAGCGCAGCGGTTTTTGATTTTTCATCGATGGTGTAATCAGTCTCTGGGGTAAGGCCGCCATCAGCCAGGATTTGTCGATTGATTTTATAGTAGAGGTCGGTTGAGTCCTCGGTTGGACCGCTAATGATCAACGGGGTTCTAGCCTCGTCAATTAAAATGGAGTCGACCTCGTCGACAATCGCATAGTTGAGTTCGCGCTGGACGTAGTCCTCGAGGCGAAATTTCATATTGTCGCGAAGGTAGTCGAATCCGTATTCGTTATTAGTGCCGTACGTGATGTCGCAGCCGTAGTTTTGCTTGCGCTCAATATCCGTGAGACCGTGAACAATGACCCCGGTAGACAGTCCAAGAAAGCCGTAAACCTGTCCCATCCAAGCTGAGTCGCGCTTGGCTAAGTAATCATTGACGGTGACGACATGAACGCCCTTGCCTTCGATGGCATTTAAGTAACAAGGAAGGGTAGCGACCAAGGTCTTTCCTTCACCCGTTCGCATTTCAGCGATTCGCCCTCGGTGGAGGGTAATGCCGCCAATCAGCTGTACGTCATAGTGGCGTTGTCCAATGGCTCTCCAAGCTGCTTCGCGAACGACAGCAAAGGCTTCGGGTAAAATGGCGTCAAGCGTTTCACCCCGAGAGAGGCGCTCACGAAACTCGATCGTCTTTGCTTGAAGCTGTGAATTAGCGAGGGGCTTGATCAAGGATTCAAATCGGTTGATTCGATCGACCAAAGGATAGATCGACTTGAGTTCACGATCGTTTTGAGTTCCGAAAATTTTTCGGGCGTACTTTTGTAAAAACATTTTCGTGCTGACTTTAACGGGGATGAGTCACTGTGTCACGTGTATTTTTTAGGGGCAATCCCCTAATTCTCTAAAATATACGAAAGGGGATCGACCGGAGTCCCATGGACGCGGACCTCATAGTGGACATGGGGACCTGTGGATCGCCCACTGTTGCCCAGGAGGGCGATCTGCTCTCCCCGATGAATTTTTTGCCCTTTTCCTACCAAGATTTTACGCGTGTGGGCATACCAGGTTTCTAACCCATAGCCGTGGTCAATGATCAGGGTCTGCCCATAGCCCGGTTTTACGTCGGAGAAAGTAACGACTCCGTCTGCAGGACTGTGGATCGAAGTTCCAGGATGATTCGCTATGTCGAGCCCTTCGTGCATTTTTTCACGTCCTCCATAAGGTGATTTGCGGACTCCAAAGCCGGAGGTAAAGTATCCAATGGCAGGTTTTCGAGTGGGTAGGGCGGCGAGAAATGCTTTTTGGTCTGCAAGTAACTCGTATTGATCTTGAAGGATTTGTTCCACGGTCAGGGTTTCTTGGTTCATGAGTGAAAAACGGTGATCGAGCTCAGTGTACTCCTTATGCAAGAGAGCGTCTTCTTGTTCAGTGAGGGGGGGGGCTAAATTAGGTGGATTTTCAGGTTCTTTTGCAGCGTCGTTGAGTGGCGGCGCTGTAGCGCTAATATTAGCGGCGGCGTCAGGGAGTTTAGGCGCCGTGCTTTGAAGGAGGCCGCCTCGATCCT
>JAHFAC010000278.1 GCA_023250755.1 Bacteriovoracaceae bacterium
CCATACGGTGAAGCTGCGTCCGGTCGGTGCTAGTACACCGCTTTCTGAAAAGACAGTTCAGGTCGGAAAAGGAAAGAAAGTCTTTGTCGGCTTTCGGTATATGCCGGGGTGGAACTAGGCAAAAAATCCAAATAAGATATCTAAGTAAATAAATTTAAGCGGTGCAGCAAAAAATCACATAAATTCAAGATCACTGCGGGCTCGACCGATCCGTGAAGGGATATGGGTCTTGCATGGAGAGCCTTCAGCGTATTTGCCGTCATTTTGTATTCATGTGCGTCTTTTGCTCGTCCGCTACAGATTATTCATACGAATGATTTACATTCTTTCTTTGAGCAGGCCAACGGGCCTGAGCGAGGAGGATTTGCCGCCGTCAAAGCGGTGATGGATGGATTGAAGGCCCAAGCGGCCAGCAAAGGTATCGAGGTTTTGACGTTGGATGCAGGTGATTTTTCAGAAGGCACTCCTTTTTTTATTGCTGAGGAGGGTCGTGACTCCTGGAAGATGATGGATTCCATGGGATATGACGCGATTGCCATCGGAAACCACGACTGGTTGGTGGGTGAACGACAAATGGACGAGGTTTTAGCCCATGTAAACCCCTCCGTGCCATTCGTGAGCGCAAATTTTAAATTCAATCATGGCTATGAAAATCTCTCGCGCCACGTTTTTCCCTTTATTGAACTCAACCGGGTGGGGGTGAATATCGCTGTGTTGGGATTATCTACTGACGAATTTCTTTACCGATGGCGGGTGCGCGACGGACTTCTCGCCTCACCGAAATTCACGGCCCGAGAAATCTTGCCGGATTTACGCAAAAGAAATCAGTTTGTCATTGCTCTGACCCATCTGGGAGTGGAACCAGATCGAAGCCTGGTCAGAAATACCAGCGGGATTGATTTGGTTGTGGGAGGTCATTCGCACACTCAGCTTCATGAGGCTATTCTCGAAAAAGATCTTGATCGTCATTCGGTTCCTATAGTTCAAGCTGGAGAGCATGGAGAGTTTGTCGGAGATCTTTTAGTCGATTTGGAACCGGGCCTTCCGCTCAAGATCCTTCATTATCGCTTGGTGCCCGTCATGAAAAAGGGTCCCAAAGACGAAGGAGTCGATTATCTTGTGCATCAAGCTCGGGAGCATTTAGAAAAAAAATACGGGAGTTCTTGGTTCCACGAGGTGTTGACCACCTCGGATGTTCCTTTGGAGCGTCCCCTCCATTATGAAACTTTCTGGGGAGATCTTTATGTCGAGACGATTCGCGAGGCGGTGGGTGCGGATGTCTCATTGGATGTGGGTGAGTTTTTTGGTGTGACCCAGCCCGCTGGGCCTGTGACACGTGAGGGGCTTTTTCGCTTTTATCCGCGAGTGTTCGATTTAAATCAGCCTTATGGATGGACGATTTGGAGCATCCAGGTACCTGGATGGTTGCTCAGTGAGGTGCTCGAGGTCGGATCAAAATATTATGATACTTATTTTAGTACGTCGGGGATGAGCTATAGCCTTCATCAAACTGAGTCGGGTGTTCAAGTCAAAGATCTCCGGGTGAACGGAAAAAAATTCGATCCAAACCGGATTTACAAAATGGCGGTTACTGAAGGGATCGGAAGGGGTGGCAAGGAGCTGAGCCGCCTACTCCGGCTGTTCTTTAAACCAAAAGATAGCGGAATCCCTGTTTGGATGGCGGTAGAAAAGAGGCTTCGTCAGATGGGGTCTGCCAGTGCCTCCTCTTCGGCCACTTCGAGAGGCAACTCAGGAGCCATCTTTGACGGACAGCCATGAGTTCGGAAGAAAAAATTTGGAAACTCGTATTGGACATAAGGTCAGGCAAAGGAGTGGATGCCCATCAATTATCAGATGCGTTTGATTGCATCTACCTTAAGCTTCTCCCTTTAAAGATTATTCAGTGCCTGAAAGCGGAAATCGATAATTATATTCATCATGAAAATGACATAAAAAAAGCCATGGTCTTTGTCGGAAATAAAAGAATGATGGCCAAGCTTGTTGCACATGCCTTGCGTCGCAGAAAAATTGCAAATAAACTATTCGAGCAGGTCTCAGGTCAGTTGGTCCTTAGCTCTGATGTTAAAGAGGCATTTGGAATTATTACTGATTTGCATGAAAAAGTGTTCAGGCGCCTGATTCAAGTAGGCAATTTATCCAGAGATGAGGCTCTGGTTTCAGCCTACAATGGGGTGCGACTGATGCAAATGATTGGCGATCAAAAAATCGAAGTACCGCTCACTTTTTTTACAAAAGACGATATATTTATCCGTAAAGCTCTTTCTGGGGCACCAGAGAAAATTAAAATCCAATTCGAACAAATCTATTCGTTAAATTACAAGGGGAAGTCTTTTTCGATGCATGTCGGAAATCCAGTAGAGCTTTGGCGAGTCACTACTTTTCAATCCAAAGAACCAGAGACCGTCAGATGGGTTCATGAGACAGTTTGCGCTGAGAGTGTGTTTTGCGATGTAGGCTCGAATATCGGCATTTATTCGCTTCTGGCTCTTGCTTGTCATGAGAGTTGTAGAGTCATTTGTTTCGAGCCAGATCCACTGAATTTCTCTCGCTTAGCTCAGAACATCCATCTGAACCGCTTTGTGAGTCGGGCGGCCCTGTTTCCTCTTGGACTTTCTGATCGATTTGACCTCACGTTCTTCAATTCCTCATCCTTTGTGACCGGTAAGGCCGAAAACTGGGCCACTGGCCACGGAGGTGAAGAGAGCTTTGATGAGCTCAGTGTTCGAAGCCAGGATGCAGCAATGATCACGGGTTGCGCTATTACGACGCTTGATGAATTTCTCTCTAGCTGTCCAGGAGTTGGCAAGCCCACTCACCTCAAGATCGACGTAGATGGACCCGAAATGAGGATCTTGAAGGGGGCAGAAAAAACGTTGAGAAGCGAGAAAATGAAGCACATATTGGTCGAGCTGTTTGATGATGAGGTGGGGGCAGCCCGAGAGTTGCTCGAGGGTTTTGGATTTGAAATGGTGGGAGAAAAGATTCATAGTGTTCTTCCCTCTAAGCGGGGGCACTTGGGCAACCGGATATTCAGGAGACGGAAGGCAGGATAGCAATGACTCGATTGGCTGGTCCGAGTACTTTTGAACTCCTCAAGCTCTTGCCAACAATTCAACGCAATCCGATCTCTGCTTTGGCGCAAATGATTACTCGACATGGGAACCGTTTTGTTATTCCTCTTCCAAGTCAGCGTCTCTACTTTTTTAACAATCCGGAGGACACGCGCCGGATCTTGCAAGAAAATGCCAAAAATTATCAGAATTCCCATCGCAAGATGCGCAAGCTGATTGGAGAAGGGTTGTTGACTTCGGATGGTGAGCAATGGAGGCGTCAAAGAAAACTTCTGCAACCCCATTTCCATTTGGCCCAACTTGAGGAGCTTTTGCCCATCATTCAGGACGAAACGGGACTTTTGCTTGAAAGCTGGAGACAGCGGTTGTCAGCTGCCGACCTTGTTCTCGATTTTGAGAAAGAAATGCTTCATTACACACTCAAAATCGCTGCGCGATGTTTTGTCGGAACCGATCTCGAAGACGAGGTGAGTAGATTAGAGAGGCATTTCTTATTTTTCATGTCCAATCTGGTTCGCAGCGTGACCACACCCCTTTATGGGCTCAAGCGCTTTTTTTCTATTTCATCTCACAATGCCGAAAGGACTGCTAAGCGTGAGCTTGATGAAC
>JAHFAC010000279.1 GCA_023250755.1 Bacteriovoracaceae bacterium
GTCATGATTGCCTTACCGAAACCTTTTCTCCTGGCTTCGGGTGCTGTTACTACTCTGCCAATTGAGGGCTCCGGATATTTGGCCTCTGCCGGCAAAACGCGAAGATAAGCGGATAATGACAGCTTTGTAGAATTTTCTTCCCACCCCAAAAGATGCCAAGCATCTAAATCAAGTCCATCAGCATCGAGGTATGCACAATTTTGTTCTACTGCGAACACTCTCTGCCTGAGAGCCATAATTTCGTAAAGTTCTCTAACGTTAAGATGATCAAATTTTTGCCACTGCCATTTCATGCTAGGGAGATAGCAAAAAATCTTAATTTTGCAATGCTGTTGATAACAATGCCTGGCTCAAGCGGGGGGGTTAGCTCAAATCCATCCTACCACACTGTACCTTCTTGATTAGGATGAGCAGAACCCACCTGTGCCTCTTGGAGATTTTTGACGGCGATCAGAGAGTTTCATTGTGTACCTGCTTTATTTTCTGAGTCTAGCGGAGAGTGGGGGTGTTGCACAATCCTAGTGCCCACTTCCAAGCCGGAATTATTTGTATTGGTTTTCCATGTTTTTTAAGTACGCCCTCTTCATGCCTGGTAATGAGCTTCAGTTGATCACAGCGAAACAGCGCTGAGGCTTTTAATAGGGCAGTAACTTCCCTCTCTTCGGTCGCAGGGTTAGAGAGTTCATAACATACCTGAATCAGTTCTGTGGCTCTATCTTGGTTTTGAATTATGAAATCAACTTCAAAATCTGAACCGGAGTAGGAAAAACAGTCAAAACCATGTTTTTTTAGCTCCAAGAAAATCATGTTCTCAAGAATAAGGCCTAAATCCGGAGTCAGTTTTGTCCTTAAGGCTTCAATCATGCCGGTATCAATAGAAAAAATTTTCCTTGGAATTTTTGGAGCCTGTTTGAGCTTTTGGGTTCTGTTTGGCAATTGAAATAACAGATAGGTTTCCTCAAGCCAGAAGAGAATCTGTTTGATTGTATTGATAGAGGCGCCGTCCAATGAGCTTTCAAGTTGTCGATAACTTATCCGACAGCCATAGAATTGTTGGCTATGTAAAGCCACTTGCTTAAGTAGCGATGAGTCCACGCGCGGATGGCGCTGCGCAATGTCTTTTTGGATGATTTGATCAAATAGTGTGCGCAAATAAGGCCTAATATTGTCATTATGGGTGAGTTCAGGGAAGCCACCTGCTTTTAGGAATTCATCAAAATGTGCTCGTAAAGCAGCTCTATCATTACTGAGAAGTGATGGTTTAAAGCGCACTTTGCGGGCCTGTAGCCATTCGTTAAATGCAAACGGAAAAATCTCTACTGGGAACGCTCTCCCAGTCAAGTGTGTGGCTAATTCTCTTGATAGTAAATTAGAGTTACTCCCTGTGACCCAGAGACGTATTCCTTTTCTCTGTAACCTGCTTGCAAATAATTCCCAGCCAGGAATGTTTTGAATCTCATCTAAGATCAAAGTATCAAATTTTGGTTTTATGGTTAAGGCAGTCTCATAGACAGTCTGGAGATTCTCTGTTTTCAGGCCAAAAATCCGGTCATCATCGAAGTTAACGTAGACTGTTTGCTCTGGATCACATTGTTGTTGGCAAAATGTGGATTTGCCTGAGCGCCGGCCCCCCATTACCACCGTGATCCAGTTTTTTGGTGGTTTTATTTTGGAGATATTTCGAATCACGCCCTTTGTTCTGAATTCGTTGTTTATGAAATCGGCTTGTTGGTCGGCTAATGTCAGTTCAATAGAAGATTGGGTAACCATCAAGTAAACCTACTCCTCTTTCCCAGGATCAGGCTCCTCACAGAGCCCGCCGTGCCCTATTAAGGCAACGGGTTCTTCAGAGTGCTGATTCAGTTTATCTAACATGAGGGCCCCATTCAATAAAGCTAGGATATCAGGTATGTTCAAATATATGAACAAAAAATGTATATTTCGTTCAAATATTTGAACTAACTAACATTCCCTATGATGGGCGAGGCCAAAGATTCCAATTGGTTTACAAGCTAGGTCATGAATTAGATTATGGGTTGGTTAAAGTTCGAAAATTATCATCATGGCTTGAAAAACTAGAAGCCTGAGGAAGCAATTGACGAGCTATCGTGACGTGATAGCTCTGTCACGAGTTACGTGTCGGTTTAGCGATTGGATTTTCGACAGTCGTAGCTGTGGTATCCCTTATTATCGACCAGGGATGCCCAAGTGAACTGGAACTGTATATAGGCGCCGCTGATTGCCGACTTGTGGCTGGGATCAACAACATAGTATTCGCTATAGTCCTCATCCCCCGATCCTGCGGGTTCAAGGTCAAAAACGGAGGATTTAGCGGTTGGATTGAGGGGCTGTTCTCTAAGTGAATATTTTATGGCCCATTTGCCGTTTTTATCTTTGTATGCTGTCTTCATCACCTGATATTTTGGTGCGCCAACGGGGGCGCGTCTTTCACTGTCCCATTCACAATCCAAGCTAAATGTTAAATCTTTTGCGTAGCTCTGGCTGGGAGTCACTGCGGAGGCAAACAGCAACATGCTCGCTAAAATAAATTTCTTCGACATAATGAAAATCTCCTCATTTAAGACAACTGAGTCTGCAGGGTGAGTCACTGCTTCGAGCAGCTGCATTTTGCTTTACCTTTAGGAACCACGCCGGCGAACCCACCAGTATTCTTGAACCGGGTAACGTCGCCTGTGGCTCTGTCAAGGTCTTCATTTATAACAGGCACCCTGCTTATATAATGCATTGAGTCATAAATACAATGAAAATAACTGGGTCCTGTTGAATGGGATCTTGCTCATCCCTTCATCCTGTACCTGACACCTCGGCCTGCGCCATCTGCCACCAAGTGGCCATTTTCAACTAATGCACCGAAATGCGCCTTGACCGTGTTTCGGTTAGCACCTGTGGCGGCGACTACTTCAGCCACTGAAGTGGGTCCACGGTCCTTGATGAGTTCTATGATTTGTTGCGAGAGGCGCGGAAGACGGATCATTAGAAGTTCGTTGGCAAGCTTGGCCTCTAGGGCCGCCTTCTGCATTTTCATGGATCGCAGGAAGAACACGAACCAGCCCTCCAGCCCCTTTCCTTCCGTAGTGCCAGTTGCGGTTTCTGAAGTTCGGATCTGATCGAGTTCGACTTGGGCCTTTCTTAGTGCCAGGGAGTAGGCTTCCTTGTTCTCCTCGATCACCCTCTCAAACGAACTATATGGCACGTAGGAATAGCCCTGCTGCAGAAGCACCAGGGTAGTCAGCGCGCGTGAGAGCCGTCCATTGCCGTCTTGAAACGGATGGATTTGCAGGAAAACGACGACAAAGACCGCAATCACAAAGAGGGAATGGAGCTCCCGTTTTACGAGTTGAGAATTGGTCCATTCGAGTAGCTCGGTCATGAGTCTCGGAGTATCGAACGGAGATGCCGTTTGAAAGATAATGCCGAGAATCTTACCATCGGGGCCGATCGCACCCACCTGATTCTGAAATTTCTTGTACTCGCCCCGATGACGCTCGTCCTTGGCGCTGTACTTGAGCAATAGGCCGTGCAGCTGCCTGATGTGGTTTTCAGTGAGCGGGATTTCCTTGAAAGATGAGAAAATCAACTCCATGACTTCCGCGTATCCGGCGACTTCTTGCTCGTCACGGGAACGAAAGGAGTAGGTCTTTACTCCTCGGAGCAGCGCCTCGATTTCGGTGTT
>JAHFAC010000280.1 GCA_023250755.1 Bacteriovoracaceae bacterium
TCCCGATGGCAGTCTCCCCCTGCTTTCACCGATGAGCGCAGTAGCAGGCCGAATGGCCACTCAAATCGGCGCCACTATCTCCAACATGACCACGGAGGCAAGGGAATGCTGCTCGGTGGAGTTGCTAGCGTAGAACGCGCAAACGTCGTTGTTCTCGGCGGAGGCGTGGTGGGGATCAATTCGGCAAAAATGGCGGTGGGCCTGGGCGCGAAAGTAAGTATTCTCGACGTGAACCTCAATCGCATGGAATATCTCGCTGATGTCTTTGGAAACGAAGTCACCACGCTTTACTCCAATAGTGAGCAAGTTGAAAAAGCAGTTTCAAAAGCGGATTTGGTAATCGGGGCCGTCTTAGTTCCCGGTGCAAAAGCACCTAAACTCGTCAGCCGCGAAATGGTTTCGCGCATGCAGCCAGGCGGAGTGATCGTAGATGTTGCCGTAGATCAGGGTGGATCGGTTGAAACCTGCCGCCCCACCAGCCATGAGCATCCCACTTACACCGTAGATGGCGTGATCCACTATGCGGTTCCCAATATGCCCGGTGCGGTACCGAGGACTTCAACCTATGCCTTAACCACCGTGACGCTCAAATACGCTGTCCTCTTAGCCAATTTAGGCAGGAAAGAAGCCGTAAGGCGGGATGAGGCCCTCCTGAAGGGAGTCAATATTTTGAACGGCAAAGTAGCGTATAAGCAAGTGGCCTCTGACTTGGGCCTGCCTTACGAACCCGTGCGACTTTAATTTGAAACGGAAGAGGGAGAGCGTGATCCTCGCTTCCCCTCTTCCCATTCTGCAGTTATAATTTAATTCATTATGGCTGCGAAAGAAGAAGCACCTGGAGCTGAAGAAGCTCCTAAGCCCCCTCGAAAACCTCTCAACATCCCGCTTTTATTAGCGCTTGCAAACACGGTGGTAATCCTCGGCGTTACAGGCCTCATGGTGTACACTCGACTGATCTTCAGGCGAACACAAATCACAGAAGCGACTGAACGAGCGCGTTTAGCTAAATTGCATGAAAAGCAGGAGAAGCAGGTTCTTCCAGGCATGATGCAATTTGAGCCTTTTACCATCAATATCTTGAGCAACCCGGCGCAGCCCCACCCAGCAGACGGCACGGTACGTCAGATTCAAGGAAAACTCCATTACGCCACCGTAGGGTTTGCGTTGGAGCTGCGAGACAATCGATTTCAAGATCAGGTGGATAAAATTCGTCCCATGCTCATGGATCAGGTACTCGGAATGCTGGGGAGAAAATCTTTTCAAGATCTCATCACGGTCCAAGGTCGTTACGCTCTGCGAAGCCAAATTCTCGATCATGCCAATCGATTGGCGATGGCAGACTCAGGTGATGAACATCCGATTGTCTCGCAAATTTTCTTTACCCAGTTCATCGTTCAGTAAGTTGTCAACTTGTAACTCCCTCAAAGATCCTTTAGACTTTTTAGTAGATGCCTCAACCCCAAGTCTCAATGCCGACAGCCACCGATACGCAAATCACTCCGCGCCTCCTGATCGTGGATGATGAACTTGCCGTACTCAAACTGGTAAAGGCCTTGCTCAATCGCCATGAATACGAAGTAGTGACTTGCCAATCAGGCGCTGAAGGCCTCAAACTTCTTAACGCAGGTGTTTTTGATTGCATCATCACTGACGCATTGATGCCAGAAATGTCTGGATATGATTTTGTTCAATCCATCCGAAAACAACCTCAGTTCGCCAATCTCCCCATTCTCATGCTCACTCGAAAACGGCACCGCCAAGACGTGAAAAAGGCGGTTGACTCTGGAGTCAGCGACTACGTACTGAAGCCGATCGATGAACATCTTTTTTTAGACAAAATCGAACTCTGCTTAAAAAAAGGCAGCGGAAAACGACATGTCTTTGAGCTGCCGCTCACGGGCCCACTCTCTCAAGGAACGGTTCAGCTCCCCTGCGAGGTCACATCAGTCAGCGAAGCGGACCTCACGCTTTGGACCCAGCTCCCCTTGCCTGCAGAGCAGGAGTTTACGCTTCGAACTAAGATTTTTCATGAGATCGGAATTGATGTGCCCCACATGAAGCTCATTAACTGTGAACTCATCTCCGGTTCTCCCGAACGCGGAACGGGCTATGAAATCAAGTTCGCTTTCATTGGCGTAGCCGAAGAAGACCTCAGAAAAATTCGTGCTTGGATCCAAAAAGAAGCGATCAAGCGGCGGAATTAAGAGCGCGAGCCAGCTTCTCTCCCTCATTGATCCAGTCCGCTACTGAACCGATCCCCGTGTCTAATCGATCGTCTAAGTTTTCAGCGATCTCACCTAATTGATCAAATCCATAGGTCCTGGCAACCCCTGCTAGGCGATGGACCATCATTTTATACTCAGCCATTAATTCTTTGGGTAATTCTTGAGATGCCTCGCCGCCTCTGTTTTTTAATTTCTCCAAAATCCCTTTGAGCACTCGCCTACGTTCGACGAACGAAGTCACGAATTCGTCTCGCAAGACCTTCATTTCTGGATCGAGAGTCCATGGATCACCCATCATGTTTCACCGGTCATATTTTACCATTCTCTTGACCACTTGCACGAGATCGTTTGGGTCAAAGGGTTTCTTGAGATATTGTTGCGCACCCATCTCACCTTTTCCTGCCACTTCCATATTAGGGTAATTTCGTGCCGACATGATCAGAACAGGAAGAGAGATCAACTCAGGAAGCGCTCTCACCGCTTGCAAAACCTGCCAACCATCGCAAACAGGCAAGAGAACGTCTAAAATCAAAAGTGACCAAGGTTTTTCCGTCAAAAGGCTAATGGCCTCTCGACCGTCACGAGCAACGGTAATCTGAAATCCTTCCTTGGCCAGTTTGAATTCAATCAGCTTTGCGATGTGATCTTCGTCTTCAGCTAAAAGAATATGAGTCATTGGGCCTCAATTGGGTTGATCCACGATTTTTTTATCTTCGAGAAACTGGCAAATACTATCGACGATAAAATTCAATCCACGATATTTGGGGACAAACTGGTTAACGCCCCACTGCCCCAATTGCTCAGCTGAGGGCAAATCCCCTTCATCCAAAGACATCATAAAAACTGGAAGTGCCAAATACCGATCAGACTTATGGATAATCTTAAGAAGCTCCACTGCAGAAACATCCTTCAAATGCATATCGAGCAAAATGAGGTCATAATGGTCCTGTTCAAGCCGATTGAGGACAGCATTTCCGCGATCGAGATCGTCTACCCTAAAACCCCGCTTTTCAAGAGCGCGCTTCATCAAAATTCTCAAATCAGTGTTGCTATCCGCGACCAAAACACGCCAGCCAATTCGCTCGGTAAGATCCCGTACGCTAGACTGAAACTGCATACGATCAAGCGGTTTAGGCAGCCAACCCGAAGCTCCCTCAGCAAAAGCCTCTCCCATATCTATCTGAGAGCTCACCACCAAAATGGGCACTGAACGCCTTAATTTATGCCTCAACTCAGTAATTAAAAAGGACTGACTTTGGATTCCAGCCGGATCAATCACCACCAATGAGGGCGCCACATCACTGAGGGCAAGCTGTGGTAGCTCATCAAAATTGGTAAATTCCTGTACCTTGAACTGATATCCAGGGATGTCCACTGAGTTAGCCAACCAACTCTGCATCTCCTGAGAATCTTTTAAGTGAGAATCAACGATCCAAACGGAATGAGCGATCAGGGG
>JAHFAC010000281.1 GCA_023250755.1 Bacteriovoracaceae bacterium
GCGCCGCTCATCAAGCTGGGATCGGGCACACCTCGCATAAAAATACTAGCCAACCCCAATGGCCCTCACCTTGGACTTCATTCAGAAGGGGCTGATCCAGATGGCACGTGGAGGCAAACAGCTTAAAATATCAAATCAAAAGCTGAATCTGGGCACGCCCCAAGCGAACTGGAAATTCTCTCATCGTCCTGGTGGATGGATTTTAGCGGAACAAGCCTTGCCCACCGGGGAGATGACAAGACATCGTTTTTTTTGCACAAATGCCAAAGGTAAACTCAGCATCCACTTGGATGGAGTGCATTGGCATGGAGAGATCACTGCCGCCTCGCATGATGTGAGCAAAAGCACTTCCTCAGTGGATTCAGAATTGACGGCGCAATTTCCAGGCAAAGTACGCAAAGTCTTAGTCCAAGAGGGAGATCAGGTAAAAGAAGAAACCTTGCTTCTCCTGATTGAAGCCATGAAAATGGAATTTTCAATCAAGGCACCCGTTGGAGGAGTGGTAAAAAAAATTTTCGTCAAAGAAGGGCAGCCCATCTCACCGGGGGATCGCCTGATCGAACTGGAGGCAACGAAGCCATGAGCCAGAGGGTCACGATCTTTGAAGTAGGACCCCGCGATGGGCTTCAAAACGAGCCAAGGGTGGTCACTCTCCGTGACAAACTACGCTTCATCTCCGGCCTGGTCAGTGCGGGAGTGGGTGAACTTGAACTCGGCTCTTTTGTCCGTCTAGACCGCGTTCCCCAAATGGCGGATACGGACCTGATTTATGAGGCAATCCGGAAGAGGCGTCTGAATCTCAAACGAGCTCACGCATGGAGTCTCGTACCGAATCAAAAGGGACTCGAGCGCGCGCTTGCAGTAGGTGCAAAAAGAATCGCAGTTTTTACGGCGGCGAGCGAGAGCTTCAATCGGAAAAACATCGGCATGTCGATTGAAGAATCTTTAAGCGACTATCAAAAACTCATTCTTGAATCCAAGAAACAGGGAGTCAAGGTCAGAGGATATGTCTCTACCGCTTTTGGATGCCCCTTCGAGGGGACGGTTTCTTCCAGACAAGCGCTTCACGTAATCGAACGGTTGATAAAGATTGGAGTCGCGCAGGTTTCAATTGGCGATACGATTGGAGTGGCAACACCCAAGAGCGTCAATGAAGTGATTAAACCCGCGCTGAGCCTCTTTGGTCCCGAAAAAATCGCTGTCCACTTTCATGATACTCGGGGAACGGCTCTTGCAAACTCCCTCAGGGCGCTTGAACTCGGGGTTCAAACCTTCGACAGCTCAGCGGGAGGGCTCGGGGGATGCCCCTTTGCCCCTGGCGCCACTGGAAATCTTGCAACTGAAGATTTAGTTTACATGCTAGATGGAATGGGAATCAAAACAGGAATTCATCTCATGCGCCTTGCCGAAGTGAGCCTAGATTTTGCTAAAAGAATCCATCGCCCGCTTTCAAGCCGTTATCTTATGACCAAGACAATGTTTCTCAGTATACTCCTTTTCATGACCCTTTTTTCTGGTGCCCAAGCTGACGCACCTCAAGCCGGATTTGAGGGTGGCAACGACTTCACCGTCACCCGCCTCATCGGCGAAGTATCCGTGCAATGCCACAGAGGAATAGAATCCAGCAGCGCATTTTACCGCTGCCAAGCCGATCGCTTTGAGCCAGGAGCTTTCGCACGCTTTGAGACTCAATCCACAGTGGATGCAGATCAAGTCACTCTCCATTCAAAATGGGAGAATGGGACTGAGCGAGAAAAAACAGAAAAATATGACTCTAAAACTGGAAAAAGCAAAAGGCAGTTCGACCTCTTTATTGCCACCCTTTTTCAACGCCCCCTCCTCTACCTAGGCACTACCATCGTTAATTATACCTTAAAAAAAGCTGGGGCCTCCGTTCAAGAAGGATCTTTTAAAACCACTCTTGTTCGCAACGGTCGCATTTGGTGCCGGCCTAAAACAGAGTTCTCTTCTAATATGTCCGATTGTAAGGACGAGACAAGAGTCTGCAACGATTATTTTTTCTATGAGGCGAGGGAGTGCAGGTAAAAAAACAAGATTCTGTGTTTTGATAAAACTTGCTCAAAACTCGATTGCCGCGAGGCTATCGCCCATCTCACCGGCGTTATCGCCTAGAGTCACTGTATTACCTTGGCCGAGTTGACCTACATTACTTCTGCCCCAGCATTTCACTGAATTGTTATCGAGAAGTGCGCAGCTATGATTTTCATCCGCAGCAACAAAGAGTGCATTTCGTGAAGCACCTAATGAAACCGCACTTAAACTATTTCCCATCTCAAACGGACCATCGCCCAGAGCTTGAGTGCTGCCCTGGCCGAGTTGGCCGTAGTTACTGCGACCCCAGCATTTGAGCGAGTGATCATCGAGAACAGCACAAGTATGATAAAGCCCGCCCGTCACAAAAAGAGCACTTCTGCCCATTCCTAAATTAACTGCAGCCAGAGAATCGCCCATCTCACCGGCATGATCACCCATATTGCTAATCGTGCCTTGGCCAAGTTGACCATAATCATTTCGGCCCCAGCACTTGAGGCTGTAGTTGTCCAGGATAGCGCAGACATGATATTTTCCAGCTGAAATTGAAAGAGCAATCCGGCCCGATCCCAGATTAATCGCAGGAAGATTGTCGCCCATTTCATTTGGCGCATCCCCAATGTGACTAGTATTACCTTGGCCGAGTTGGCCATAAGAATTCTGGCCCCAGCATTTTACCGATCCATTATCCAAAAGAGCGCAGGTTGAGGATCGGCCCGCTGTCACACTGATGGCAGTCCGGCCAGTTCCAAGGTCCACAGTCGGGAGTCCATCGCCCATCTCGCCGGGACCATCGCCCATTTTTGGTGTGCTGCCAAGACCCAGTTGACCATATAAATTTCTGCCCCAGCATTTCACTGAATTGTTATCAAGAAGTGCGCAAGTATGCTCTTCACCCGCTGTCACCAGAACAGCAGACCTACCAGTCCCGAGGATCACTGGGCGAAGGTTATCACCCATTTCGTTTGGAAGATTTCCTAAGCTAAAAGTATCTCCTTGCCCAAGTTGGCCATAATTATTTCTTCCCCAACACTTGACGCTAGCATCATCCAAAAGTGCACAAGCGTGGCTCACTCCTGCCGTCACAGCAAGGGCAGTGCGGCCAGTTCCAAGTTGCAGTGCTGGTAAATTCGAACTCATCTCATTGGATTCATCACCACGGTCATTGGTATCGCCTAAACCCAACTGTCCATAGGAATTGGCACCCCAACACTTCACTGAATCATCACTTAAAATTCGACAGGTAAAATCTTTGCCGGTTGCGAGAGCGATCCGCACTTTAACAGTAACGTTTGAGCTGTTTCCCAAAGAATCCACCACACGAATCACGACATTACCTGGAAGTTGGCTTGCACTAAAAACTCCCCCCGAAGACGTTACCGAGCCAGCGCCTGAGATCACCGAATAGGAGTAAGGACCCACACCACCTGTAGCCGTAAAAGTTTGCCCCCCCCCTACTGGGAGAATCAGACTCACCGGACTGACTGCAAGCGCAGCATTGACTGTCACTGAGGCATTTACAGAATTGCCATTCGCATCGGTCACGTGAATGGCGACAGATCCAGCGATGGATGAAGCGGTAAATAAACCCGTACTTGAATCAATCATACCTCCGCCTGAAAAA
>JAHFAC010000282.1 GCA_023250755.1 Bacteriovoracaceae bacterium
ACCCTCAAGGCCCCACTGTGTCTCGCCGATACGGAGCTTGAGATGGACTCAAAGAAGAAAACTAACAAAATAGGGAAGAGGGTTGGCGTCATTGTCAGCGCGCTGATTTTAGGCGCTGGACTGTGGTGGGCAGGCCCACACCTTTGGTTGGCGGGGATATCAGCAAAACATTTTTTCATGGGTATTAAAGCCCCTAGTGCAATGAAGTCGGTTGCAGAGGCCATGCAGAGTATTCAAGAAAAGGCAGATGCAATTCGTCACGCTGAGACTGATAATGCTCGACTTAGGCTTGAGAACGTCAATCTCAAACTACAAGTTGAGAATCTTCAGTTTAATTGTCGTATGCGTGAATCAGCTGAACTTACGCAAGAAATTGGGCTTAAACTCACACATGAGGCCGGAAGTCGGTTGGTCAGGACTTTAGAGTCAATTCAGTATCGACCGCCTGCGCAGCTTTTGCCTCCCCAGCTTTACACTATGGCTGTGACTTATTTTAAAGCAAGAGAAGATGAAAAAGCAGCCGTGATTTTGAGTCAATTGATTGCGTTAGAGGATAATCCAGCGTTCAAGACAGAAAAAAACTTCTTGATGACGGGAGTCGCTTGGTACCGGCTGGAACACCTCGAGTTAGCAGAAAATTATTTCGAGCGTGTTCTCAATAATGTCCAAAATGTTAAAGAGGATTCTTTGATGCTCAAAGCACAAGCCAGGCTCTGGAGGGCTTTGGTAGCGCATAAAATGAATAAACCGGTCAAAGTCCAATATTGGTTGTTAGATCTACTAGATCATCACCCTCACTCTCCAGAGGTGGGATGGGTGAATTACTCACGAAACATGAAAGCTAAATCAGAGGAGGTCAATCGTGCACCGGCTTCAGCACCCCATGAAACTGGCAATCATCACTAAGGCCTCCTTAGTGTTTTTAGCCACTGCGGTCTATGCTTCACACCCCGAAGTGTCAACTCAACCCCCGGCACAATCTCCTAGCGGATTTTGCGCTACGCTTGAGGCATTCAATGGACAAGTGGAGATTTTGGATCCTTCTCGGCAAAACTTGCAAGAAGTGAGGCTCCATGCCGCGATTCCTTGTGGCGGATGGGTTTCGATCGAAAAAGGATGGGCTTATATTCGCCATCGAGATGGGTTTCATATTCGAGCCGGTGAGTGGACTTTTATTCAACTTCAGGACGTGAAGTCCGGTGGCGTCGGAGTCGATCAGGCTGTTCTCTTCAAGGGCCAGGCTTTTGTTCAATCCCAAAAAGGAGACGGTGAATTAAGAGTGGCTACGCCGAATGCGCGAGCCCGGATCCAAGACGCAATATCCTTGGTACTTTACAGTCAAGAGGCCGAAGAGACTCAGCTGATGGCGCTGGAAAATAGTGCTAGCTTGGAGAATCGCCTCCAGACTTCGCCCGCTAAGGCTGGGAAAAATGCGGGTCGAATTGTCGCAAAAGAGGGCGAGTCTACTTCGCTCAACCTCAAGGCAATGCGGACTGTTCCTTCTACCCCACGAGCGGCGGCGATCGCATCAGTGCGAGAGAAATTGAATGCCCTTTCCATTGAGGATAAAGAACAGAAAGTATTTTTACGAAATGTCTATCATCGTCAAGGGCGTAAGTTTGCTGAGCTGCTGCATGAGGAGGGAACAGCACGCAGGTCTCCTGCCGGCCTAGAAATTTATGAACGTCACAAAATGGATGGCGAATCAAAGAAGTTGCATACTCGAATGGAGAGCCGAGTTGTGGGCGGTCACAGTGAAGGGTTTAAACTGCTTCATCCCAATGAGGAGCATGGACGGACCCATTCCGTAAAAATTCAAATCGAAGATCATGGGAATAACACGCGCTCAAAAGGAGACGAGTTAGAGAGAAAGCGCTTAATGGAAGAACTCTCGCAGTTGAGGCCAGAGTAGATTTTTTGAAAGCGTCGGGTTTGGAGCAAGGAGGCTGGATGTTAGGGCGTATGAATCGGATCGAAATCCTCTTAGTGGTCTGGATCGTTGGATTGGTTTTTGCGTTCATGCCGAAAGAGGCTGGCGCGGGTGCTTTTGAGCTGTCTTCAGGTTTTTCGTTCAGCCGGAGCAACTACACTGAATCAAACTTCAACTGGAGCCGTCGATGGGGATTCGGGTTTGGATATTACTTTAGTGAACATTCTGAACTCGAATTTGCATTTCAGGATGCGGTAGAACGTACTAAGATCTTGGGATACGAGGATACGACATTTCATGATCAGATTTACAGCCTCAATTGGGTCCAGGGACTTTTGGGAAAGAATTTTCCGATCCAACCCTACATCAAGATCGGAATTGGTCAACTCAATCGCGATGGCAACGGCACTTACCTGGGTGGCATTACCCCCCCTCTTAAGGTGGACTCGCTCACGGGGGTCTTGGGCGCAGGCCTACGGCTCTACCTTACTAAAACTTTTGGGATTCGCTTCGAAGGCACGAGCTATCTTGCAGGAGGAAGTATCAAAAACTGGGAAGACAATATCGCTCTGTCATCAGGGATTTCATACTATTTTTAAAGCTTCTATTCACTTTGGACTCATGTTTGCGTTGGTCGGGCCCCAGCTCGGCTGTGCGACGATTCGTTATCTTTTTCAAGCAGGAAAAGGACAGTGGGCTCTCTCAAATTCTGCACGTCCCGTCGTAGAGGTGATCAAGGACGAAAAAACATCGCCTGAGCTCCGCAAGCTTTTGGGGTCGGTGGAAGGGGTCAAAAAATTTGGCGAAGAATTCGGCCTTCGTCCAACAAAAAACTACACGGAGTTTGTAAAGTTGGATCGTAAGGCGGTTGTTTGGGTCGTCAGTGCTTGCCAGCCTTTGAAATTTGATCCGAAGACGTGGTGGTTTCCGGTGGTGGGGAGTTTTACCTATCTGGGTTGGTTTGATCGGCACGATGCTGAGGATTTTGCGAAAGAGCTTCGAGCCGAAGGGCTGGATGTGGATGTTCGGGGGGCCCGCGCTTTTTCGACCTTGGGCTGGTTTAGGGATCCTGTTTTATCAACGATGATCCTGACGAGTCCAACAGGCTTGCCGGATGAGTCTGCGATCGGAGAGTTGGCCAATGTCGTTTTGCATGAGTCTGTTCATGCGACCCTCTATCAGAAAGACCAATCTTATTTTAATGAAAGCGTCGCTAGCTTTGCGGCGGACACACTCACTTCGGATTATCTTGAGAAAACTCTTGGCAAAGGAGCGCCTGAAATCGGCGCTTA
This sequence comes from Bacteriovoracaceae bacterium, assembly GCA_023250755.1. GTDB lineage: Bacteria > Bdellovibrionota > UBA1018 > UBA1018 > UBA1018 > JAHFAC01. Next base: position 3,223 of record JAHFAC010000282.1, read on the forward strand.
TCGCCGTGGTGAAGAGGAGGGCAAAAATCGAGAACGTATTTTTCACGAGGCTTACGTCGCCCTTGAAAAACTCTATGCCTCCTCGCTGTCGGATACTGAGAAGTTAAGTGAAAAATCCAAGATTTTTACCGATCTCAAGCGAAAATCCGAACTTCGACGAGAGATTAATAACGCGACTTTAATTCAATACAAGACATATGGGACGGGTCAAGAAGAGTTCCAAGAGCTTTTTAATCAATGTGGCCGAGACTGGAAAAATTTCTGGAAGGCATTGAATACGTTGAAGGCCGGGTCTTTTTCGCGCGCCCAACAAGAGGACTTGGCACCGGTTTTGGGTCCGTTGATTACAGCGAAGTGCCGTTGATTTGAATTTCAAGCTTACCGGTGATGGTGTGAGTGCGGTACACGGTCTTCATCGGGCAGTAGAGCGTATTGTATTGCTGAGCAAAGCTG
>JAHFAC010000283.1 GCA_023250755.1 Bacteriovoracaceae bacterium
CTAGGCGTCATCATGAGTGTCACGCTCACGACCTGGTATCCTGGATCATTTTGGCAAGCCATCTTGTATGCGTTCACAGCTCCTCTTTTTGCGTTTTCAGTCCGCGCTTTTTGCGAACCGCAATACCAAAGCACTTTTATGGCTCAGATCCTCTCCAATCCCCTCATGGTCTTGATCGGCATCGCGTCTTATGAAATCTATTTAACCCATGAGCTGATTATTGGATTCCTCGAGTCCATTGGATTCAAGAAATACCCGATCGCCTTCATGTTCACGGCTCCTCTGCTCGCAATCACGCTGGGCTGGGCCTTTCACCGTTTTTTCAGCAAACCCGTAGAGCGCTGGATCCGGGCCCGCCTCTCTCCCACAAAAGAAAGCGTTTAGATTGTATTTTCTACCACCCATATCCTAGATTGATGCTGAAGGATTGAGTGATGATTCGATGATCCGATGTCACGTTCAACCTGAGATCCGAAGCATCCACGCTCAAAGAAAAAGGGTGCCCTTCGCGGATCGGATGCTCCCACCCCCCTCCAATCGCAAACTCACGCTCTGTAAAGCTTAATCCAATTCCTGAGACCAAAGGCACATACTTAAGATAAACATAGAAGGCGTCTCCATTTCGCATTTTTTTCCGAAAAGTAGGGTAGAACTGCGGATAAATCAACGTCTTGTACCCAAATTGGTCATTGGTTCCAAACATGCGAGTGTAATAAGTACCTATTAAAAAACTAAGACGTGAAGGATCCTTCACAAATGGGAAAATGTATCCAAAACGCAGATTGACGCCTAAGAAACGCACGGGCTGATCCATACCGCTCATATGAATCGGGAAAACATTAAAAAATGCATTCGTTCCGAATTCCCACTGTGGTGGAGTCAACAAATACTGATACGAAACTTTAAACACTGAGCTCAATGCCGAAAAACTGGCAAGGCCCGTCTCCTCGTAGGAAAGGTTCGAAAACCCAAGCGATGAAAACACATAAGTTCGCTTAGGAGGTGCTTTGGCACCCTCTTCTTTAAAAACCTTCCACTCCGAGAGGCGAACCAAGACCTTTTGCATTTCAACTTCGCCCAATGGACCGACCGCTACGATCTCAAGCGGCGTCACCTCACTCAACAGACGAGCTGATACCGTATAAACCCCAATCTCCCCTGCCTGAGGCTGAATTTGCTCGTTCTCTCGAATCAAACTCCAATCCGCTTTATTAAATTGAAAGCGAATCTCGACATGAGATTCAAAATCCGCTCCTCTTGGAACAATTTCAACAGGAACCCTTGAATCTAAAAACTTCAACTCTGAGACTGTTTCCTTGGGATCTTGAGACGGAAGCAAATCTGCAAACCAGTCAGAGGCCCGGGCTAGACTTGGATTAAATAGATTCCAAGAGAACAACAAAACAAGAACCAAGCCTGAGAAGAAAATCCCCCTTCTCATGGAGACGTCCTCTCTTGACTCGGCTCACGCGCCGGCACTCCCCTAAAAAACGGCAAGCCTTTGAACTGAGGATGTTTGCTCAAAAACGTCGCTTTGATTCTCTCCTCTTCCTCTTTGCGATTGAGAGCCCGTAAAGCTCGAATTTCAAAAAACCAAGGGGGCAAAAAATCAGGTTCTGCTTCTCGACTTTTACGAAAACCAGAGAGCGCCTTTTCATATTCAGCCAGATCAAAAGATTTCTTCCCTTCAGTAAAAAATTCCTGTGCGTTGCTCGGTTCAAACTCAGCGTCTTTTAAAACCAAGGGCGCAGCCTCTTCAAATTTCTTTTTAACTTCCACTTTTTTTTGAATTTCTGTTTTTATTGCCTCTTTGACAGAATCGAGTATTCCGAACTTCTTGCGCCAATGGGCAAGTAAGGTCTGCGCCCCCTCTTGAGGATTCAAAGTGGGAGGAACTTTCAAAATCAATTTTTGACCAAGCCTGATAGAATCGGGCGAAGAGAGATGATTCCATTCTGCAAGTTCTTGAAAATAAGAGCTTTTTCCATAAAGATAGAGTGAAATTTCGGTCAAGCTTCGAGCATCCTCAGTCACGATATGAAAGAACCCCTCTCCTTGAGCAGGGAGTGAAGGCAAATTGACACAAAGCATAATTCCGGCTATAAAGACCGACAGTTTTGATAATCTTTTAGGAAGTCGCACTCTGGATGCAACCCAAGAGAAGAAAGGCTTTAAATTACAAATGAAGACACACCGACTCATCATGCTCCTTTTCACAACTTCCCTTCTCCTTATATCGGCATTTCATGCGTCGCCTGTAACACTGTGGGCAGACTCCTCTGCACCCAAGGCTACAAATGAGCAAATCCAACAAGAATATCTAGGGGTTGAAATAAATTCTCCGAACACTAAAAAATCACTTTCTGCACTGCAGCGTCAGGCTCTTTTTAATGCAGCGTCTCAACACCCCGTTACAAGGCTGGACCGTCTCAATTTTTATGATCCCAAGGGAGAAATTGGCTTTTGTTTTGGACGAGCCATGGCTGTTCATTTGCTGGCCAGAAAAACTTTTCAGCTCGATTCAGATTCAATCAAAAAACTTTTTATCATCGGAGATCTTCGCTCAGGCCAAAATCCGGAATGGAGATTTCATGTCACTACTCTTGTCCAAGGAGGTTCACGAGCGGTTTCAGAACCTGTTTGGTACGCCATCGATCCCATTATGGACGGTCCGATGAAACTCGAAGATTGGGTTAAAAAAGTGAGAGGTACTTGGGATCGTAAAAACAAAGCACGACTTTACCGGGTTGAAAACTCAGCCATCATTCCTGATTTACGCTCAGTGCCCGATCTCGATAAAGAGGACGGCACTCGCGTCATCGAAACAATATTTGATCCTGAAAAACGAGATGGATTTTCCACTCAAAAATTCTCTCAAGATGACATTTTATTTGATGTGAACCCTGAATCTGCGATTCGCTATTTCATGACAATTCAAGATAAACCTTCTGAAAACCAGTTCAACTTTATTGAGATTTCCGTAAACGAAACCCTATTTAATTTCAACAATTACTTTACAGACCTCATGGCTTCGTTCAAAGAACAACCCACTCGCGAGCGCCTCCTCGAGGGCCTTGAGGAATACAGCAGGGCCAGAGAGATGGGTATTGTTCCCATAAAATCAGCTGCGCACAATCTTTATAGCCCCCGTTTTTTGAGCCAAAACAAGTAAAGAGAAAAAAGGGAAGAACCAGTGAAACCTTTCTTTGATCCGTGGGAATCACAAACCGAAAGAGAACGGAAGCAAGTCATTCAAGAACGACTCACCCAATACATTCAATTTGCGAAACATAACACTGATTTTTATCGAAAAAGGCTCGACTCCTTCGACTCTCATGCCCGCCACCCTCTTAGAGAAGTTCCGGTTCTGACCTCTCAAGAGCTTCGTGAACACCTCCCCCCGCAAGGTTCCAGTCTACTTACAAAGTCAGTTGAGGCCGCTACCGTCTTTCAAAGTGGCGGTACCACTGGATTTCCAAAAACTGCGCTCTTTAGCCATGAAGAGATGGACGGGCTCTACCTCCCCAATGCCCGAGGATTTCATGCCCTAGGGCTCACGCGCCAAGATCGCGTAGGCAATCTCTTTGCTGTCGGGAGCCTTTACATGACGTTTCTCCATATTCATCGGATGCTGGAACAATATGGCTGCATGAACTTTCCCTTCTCCAACCAC
>JAHFAC010000284.1 GCA_023250755.1 Bacteriovoracaceae bacterium
CCGTTCACTAAATTTCATAGTTTGCTCCTTAAGCTGTAGGTCTCTCTGATGCATTTTTTTATAGTAAGCACGACAACCGAATGAAAAACCTGTTCAGTAAGGTCCCAGTGTTCGCCAGCACTCCATCGTCCGCTGAGTCGGATATTCTCGAACCACAACCAGGTGTTCTTCAACCCCCCTAAGTGCTAAAGTAGAACAAGAAGACACAAAGAGAAGCAGCCCAGCAGTAATATCCGAAATAGCTCCATTTTCCGCGCTCAAGCCAGGATGAGAGCCATTTTAAGGCCAGCCATCCCGCTAAAAAACTAAAAACCATTCCCAAAAGCCCGGGACGGAGAGAGTGGAGGATTTCAACTTCATGTCCGAGTCCTCGATCACGAAGCAGTCGGTGCGCCTCACGAACAATCAAAGGAGGGGTTAAAACCACTGCGAGAGCAAAGCTAAATTGCTCGGCCTGTAGGCGAGGAATCCCTAAAAGCAATCCTGTTGAGATGGTGGCACCCGAGCGTGAGAAGCCGCGAAACGGCATGCAAAGTCCTTGGACTGCCCCGATGAGCCCTGCTCGCTTTTGATCAAGGCGAGCTTCAGGCGCCTCGGTGCGCCCTTTAGAACCCGCCCAGATGATTAAACTTCCAACTCCTGCAAGCGAGGTGGCGATTAAAAGGAGGTTGCCGAAGATCTGCTCAATTTCGGCATGAATTTGGTGACGGAGGAACACCTTTTCAATCAGAAATTTTAGGGCATAACCAATGATGCCAGTCAGAGCGGTTGCAACTCCAAGGGATTGGATGAATGAAATCCTCTCTTGACGAGTGGATTTGAAAATCGCCTTCCATTGAGGCCAGAAATAACCGAGTACGGCAATCATGGTCCCCGTGTGCAACATGATCAAAAGAAAGGTCATCTCTGGAGACGTGGGGTCTAAACCCATCAGTTTTTCTGCCATAATGACATGGGCAGAACTTGAGACCGGAAGCAGCTCCGCTGCACCTTGGATCACTGCTAAAATGAGAATTTGAATCAAGTTCATGGGGGATCACTTTTCTTTCATGGCACGCCTAAGAATGGGGATTAAGACAAGGCCTAATACACCGGCTGCGATTACAAAACCGATTTCTACTTTAGTCATAATTCACCTGCCTCCGCCATAAAAAGGTGTACTGAGTAGATTTCAAGCTGTCTCACATGCTTAAAAAACAACCAGGGCAAGTGATCCACTTTTTCTTTCATCTTGAATCCTGCTCGCTCATAAAGCCACTCCACTGCGCGGGCTGAGTCGCAAATCTCACGCGGCAGTTTGGCGCGAAGTTTTTTAGCTACTTTTTCATGCCAAATATAAGGGCAACTTTGGATTGCCGTCCCTCCCTTTTTGAGAAGTTCAGATTGGAGCTTGGGCAACTGAACGGGTTCATCCAACATGTCAATCGTATTTAAGGCGATCGTAAGATCCCAGTGTCCACGATGAAGGGGCGGATCCTCGAGATCTCCGACGAGTAAATCGGCTGCCCCATCCAACGCCTTCGCAAGTGGCAGCTTGATCTCTCTCGAAACGGGCCCTTGAAGAAGGTCTTCTGGAATTCGAATTTTACCACGATACGGGACTCCCAAGAGCACATGTCGACCGAGCGCGATGCTGGCGAAGGAGCTATCAATCCCCAGGTAAAATCCGAGGTGAGATTTTAAAACCGAATAAAGCCCCCCTACCCCACACCCCAATTCAACGGCCCTCTTAAGAGGTTTGGTTTCTGGCAACTTTGCAACCCACTGTTGAATTTGCTCAAAAGGCCCGTGATCCCAATACTCGCGTACCAGTGAGTCCAGCAGAGGACTGCCAGCTCCACCACGAGGCAGCCACCAAAGGTCTCTAGCGCCATCTTCGGCGGGTTGATCCGTGACTCGGAGGTAATGATTCATCAGATAAAGAGCAATGACTCGATCTGCCTCGAGATCCTCTTCAATATGTTCGGATTGAATTTGTTTTTTTACTTTTAAATAATCACTCAGATAGGCGCGAGGAATCTCTGAATCAGGGACAACTTTTGAGATCCCCTTCACATGGTTGAGCAGATAAAATCTGACATCATTTACCAAAAGGGCCACTCCTGAGAGGATCGGGAATACTCCTTTGCATTGAATACAAGTCAGATGCCCTGATTTTATTTCAAAAACTTGAGTGGATGCTGCCTTTGGATTTGAGGAAAATAATTTAAGAGATCCTTTGCACAAAGTCCCGCCTTTGAGTCGCTTGGTGCATTGAAGATGCGTTACGGTTGAGTTCAGCATATAAAAGGGAGTCCCTACCTTTTGGTGAGTTCACCCCAACGTTGGTAGAGGCGGTCGATCTCCGTTTGGGTCTCAGCCATCTGACGCGTAAGGGTTGCCAACAGGAGGGCGTTGGACAGATTTTCTGAAAGTGAGCTTTCTCGGGTTAATCGGGCCAGCGTTTCTTCAGCCGCGTGAATGTTTGATTCCATCGTGTCCATCTCGCGTTGCTCTTTGAAGCTGAGTTTCCTCTTTTTTTGTATTTGATCTGTTTTTACATCCGGCTTTGCATCTGGCTCGCGCCGGAACCCAGTGTCAAGTTTACTTTCTTGCCTACTTTGAACCGCGTGCCAGTCCTCCCATTGCGAAAGGTCCGCGAATCGGTGCAGTCGCCCGTCTTGCGAAGCAGAAGAAAAAGCCAGGATTTGGTTTGCCACTTGATCCAAAAAATACCGGTCATGTGTGACCAAAATGACGGCTCCACTAAAATCCGTGAGACAGTCTTCAAGCACGTTGAGTGTTGCCATGTCGAGATCGTTCGTCGGCTCATCGAGCACCAGCAAATTGGCCTGAGTCAACATAAGTCGTGCAATCAGCAGCCGACTCTGCTCACCACCCGAAAGCTTTCCTACAGCCATGTCCATCTGCCCCTGAGTGAAGAGAAAGCGATCAAGATAGCTTCGGATGTGGATTTTAGAATTCCGATATTCGACCCATTCGCCTATAGGACAAAGCGTTTTTGCGACGCTGAGGGTGGGATCCAATGCTGCCCTGACTTGGTCGAAATACGCAACTGAGAGATCGTCGGAACGCTTGAGGGTGCCGGTATTGGGTTGTTCGAGTCCGAGCAGAACTCTGATCAATGTGGACTTTCCAGAGCCGTTTTGGCCTAAGAGACCGATTCTCGTTCCTGGCGTGATCAATAGATCCAGTCCTGAGAAGATCTTCTTCTCTCCATATGCCTTTGATAGTCCCTTGGCCTCGATAAGTTTTTTCGGATTTTTTTCAGCGGATTGAAAATCGATACGCGCCGTACGAACTTGATTTCTCAGGGTGAGCTCCTCAGTCTCTTGTTTGAGAGCCCCCGCCCTTTGGATCCGGGCCTGCTGTTTGGTGGTCCTGGCTTTTGCGCCCTGACGTAGCCATTCTGTCTCTCTTCGGAGGGTATTTTTCAAAATAATCTCCTGTTTCTCTTGAGCAGAAATAAGCTGTTCGCGAACCTCTAGATAAGCCGTGTAATCCCCTTTTACACTGAGAAGACCCCCGGCATGCCGGGGGTCGAGTTCCAGAATGCGATTCGAGATCCTCTGGAGAAAAAGCCGGTCGTGGGTGATCGTCAGCGTAGCGCAGGATGCCTTAGCTAGGAGATTTTCGAGCCAAAGAATGCTTTCGACATCATGGTGA
>JAHFAC010000285.1 GCA_023250755.1 Bacteriovoracaceae bacterium
AAATGGTAAAATCAATCTCATGCCCGACCGCCGATACTACCGGAAGTCGAGAAGCAGCAATGGATCGGGCTAGCGCTTCATCATTAAAGCACCAAAGATCTTCGATACTCCCCCCACCGCGGGCAAGTACTACGACCTCCCCTAAGTTGTGGAAATTGGCAAGCTCGAGCCCGCGAATGAGCTGTCGAGGCGCGTCGTCGCCTTGGACCACTGCGGGGATAATCACTACCCTCATTTGAGGAGCGCGACGCGCGAGAATATTCAACATATCACGAATCGCAGCACCTGAAGGCGATGTCACGACAGCGATTCGATTGGGATAGGTGGGAAGTGTCCGCTTGCGTGAAGAGTTAAAAAGTCCTTCGGCCGCCAATTTTGCTTTTAGCTGTTCAAAAGCAAGTTGAAGCGCACCAGCACCCAAAGGCTCAACATGATCAACAATGAGTTGGTAGTTCCCCCGAGGAGGATAAACAGAAATTTTTCCCCGACACAGGATCTGGAGCCCATCTTTAATTTCAAAAGTCTTTTTTCGAGAATTCCATCCGAAAAGCGCTGCAGCGACCGAGGCGCCCTGATCTTTCAATGAAAAATAAATATGACCCGAAGCTGCAGGCCGAAAATTGCTGATCTCGCCTTGAACCCAAATTTGAGAGAAAGAGGGCTCGAGTACTCCCCGAATTTTTGCAGTAAGCTCAGTAACTGTTAAACATTTCTTGCCGCTGGACTGAGACTTCAGGTCGGAACCATCCTCAGCCTTTTCAAATAAAGGCAACCCTGAGTAATCCATCCCCTTATTTTCGAGCTGACTACTGGCCGGCTGCTGCCTTGCGATCCGCTGTTGTTGCACCCGAGTTGGTTTCCCACGCGGCAAACTTTTTGTAAACCTCAAAGGACTTGAGATGATTGAGCGCTTCTTTGACTTGGTAATCTTCCTTCGGATTAAACCGCGTCGGACTCATATCGTCATCATCTTTAGATTTATCAGATTTGTCCTTCTTGTTGTCCTTTTTGCCAATGTTCTCGAGCTCCTCTTTCTTAAACTCTTTCGTAACAGCCTCGTCTTGATTCACCATATGACCCTTCAAATCACGTTCACGAGGATATTCAACTTTGCGCTTTGCCTCAGCCAAAAGCTTGGGATCAAAATCATCCAAGAGAATATCCGGCATCACGCCCTTTTCCTGAATGCTCCGACCACTCGGGGTGTAATAACGAGCAATGGTCAACTTTAATCCCATGTCTTGTCCGAGTTCTATCACTGTTTGTACTGAGCCTTTACCAAAAGTAGGAGCGCCAAGTACAATTGCGCGATGATGATCCTGCAAAGCGCCTGCAACAATCTCAGCGGCCGAAGCCGAACTGGTGTTGACCAGAACCGCGAGTGGGAAGTCTTTGCGAGCTACGCCTTTGCGCGCATATTTCACTTCTTTTTGATCACGATTCCGCCCAATCGTCGAAACAACAACCCCATCATCAATGAACAGAGAGGTCACTTCGACAGCTTGATCAAGCAATCCTCCTGGATTGGCTCGCAAGTCGAGAACCAGCCCGTGGATCTTGCCCTTTGCCTCAAGCTTATCAATCGCTTTCTTGATATCCGTCGCCGCACTCTCATTGAAATTGGTCAAACGCACATAACCATATTGTGGCTCAAGTTCTTCAGACTTCACCGATTGAATTTTAATGATATCCCGGACAATACTCACATCTTTTATTTTCTCAAAACCATCCCGGTAGATGGTTAGACTCACGGGAGTTCCCTTTTTACCCCGCATTTTTGAAACAGCTTCGACCAGAGTCATCCCCTTGGTGCTCTCGTTGTTGATTTTAACGATTCGATCATTGGGCCTGAGTCCCGCCTTCCACGCAGGCGTATCTTCGATCGGAGCAATCACGGTAAGGATGCTGTCCTTCATTCCAATCTCAATCCCAAGACCACCAAATTTTCCGCTGGTGTCGATCTTCATGTCTTTAAACACATCTGCTGGAAGAAAGTTTGAATGAGGATCCAGCGTCTCGAGCATTCCCTTGATGGCACCCTGAACCAAATCCTTGTTCTTTACCTCATCAACGTAATTCATCTCGACAAAGTGAAGGACCTTTTGGAAAAGTTCTAAATTCTGATAGCGTTCCTGCTGTTGGGGCGCAACTGGGTTTTCAGCGGCCACGAGCACCGCTTGATGACTGATTTTTTGTCCCAAAACAACGCCAAACCAAGAGACACTCAACACCACACCAAAGATCGACAGTTTTTTCGCAATTTGCATCATAAACTCCAGGCTAAACTAATTGCTAATCCACTGCAATGGGTTCACTGCGACGTTTCTCACACGGATCTCAAAATAAATTGGAGCACCTGCGTCATCTGACGTTCCTATGACATCGCCGGCCGCCACTGACTCGCCCACCTGTTTTTTGAGTTCACCCAAGTGTCCACAGAGTGAATAATAATGCCCTCCATGATCAATAATTGTGAGTCGCCCAAACTGAGGCATTTCACCTGAAAAAGCCACTTTTCCGGCAGAAATAGCATAGACAGATTCACGTTTTGAAGCAGGAAGGATCTCAATCCCCTTTTTAAATACGTGGAGATTGAGAGCGGGATCAAAACTCCGACCAAAGGATGAAACGATTTTTCCATGAAGGGGTAAGGGAAGTTTTCCACGTAGGGACGTGAACTCACCTTGCTTCATCGCACGCGAGGCCAAACGCTCTGTTTCAACCGCTCGCTCGAGTTCTTTGCGAGCATTAAATTCCTGAATCATTTTCTCCACTTCAGACTCAGCACCTTTAAGTTTGCGATAATTTTCGAGCTGGCCCACCCGCTCTTCGTGCTTACGCTCTAAAAGATCAACCTGAAGCTGTCGATTGAGTTCGAGGACATTCTCTTGCTCCTTAAGATCCTGAAAGAGATAAGCAAGCTGCTCTTTTTCTTCGCGAATCCTAGACTCCAGCTGATCTGAGTCGGCAAAATCTGCCTTATAAGCTTGGATCTCTCCCAAACTTCGTTCCACCCAGTGAGAAAGGACCTTGCGCCGGGGAGCTTCGATTCGGTCGATCTGGAGAAAATCTTGGACTCTTGTTTCCTCTTCAAGCGACCTGTGAATGTCACGTAAAGCACTGTGGATCCAGCGCTGATGTTCTATGATCTTTTCTTTAAGAATCCCACGACGAGCCTCCAACTCGCGGACTGTTTTTTCAAGCTCAGCCACTCTCGCTTCACCTAGACTGCGCTCTTCGTGCTGAAGAGCAATCAACATACGGATGCGCTTGAGCTGAGAGCGAACTTGCTTTTGTTGATGGACTCCATCGATCAACTCTTGCTCAATGCCCATAATCCGCCCTCGGATCCCAGAAAGTCGTTCTGCCATGCTTGCGTCAGATGACCGCACGTCCAATAAGAGGGCAAAAAACAAAACAATAAAAAGATCTCTGAAATTCAGAAGAATTTTTCCTCTCAGGCTGATTCCTGTCCTGGGTTTTTACTAAAAAATCCACTCACCATCCCAATTCCAATGCTGACAGCAAAAAGTAAAATCCCAACCGAAAATGGCGGAGTGATCAAACCACTCAAGAGAGGAGAAATCATTCGCAGCTGGGTCATCAGCCAGGGAGTCCCAAAGGTCCATGCAAAAAAAACAAGAACGCCTCCAACAA
>JAHFAC010000286.1 GCA_023250755.1 Bacteriovoracaceae bacterium
TTCCAGAGTTTAAAAAGGCCGGAACAGTACAGGAAGCTCTTGAGTTTTTTCAAACCTCCTCTATTTGGGGGGGAGGGGGCTTTATACAAGAGGGGGAACCCTATCTCAGGGAAAGAAATCTCGGAAAGGCCGAACTGAAAAGCACAAAAGCCTTAATGAATTCAATGGTGTCTAATCTAACACTCCAAGGTCTGAAGGACTATCGCAGGTCTCTTAAAGTTCATCTTAAACTTGTTCCACTCCGTAAGTAACTCGTTTTACCATACGTGGAAAAAAGATCCGAATTTCGGGAATTATGAGGCCAAGAGACCGTGCACCTGGCTTCAGAGCGAAATGGGGAGCTTGGCTTATCGTCCTCTTTCTGATTCCCGTAACTGCGATGATGCACCAGTTTTGGAACGTTTCTGATCCCATGATGTCTGGGATTCAATTGGCCATGTTCTTCAAAAACCTCTCTATGCTCGGTGCTGCTCTGTGCATCACACAGGTTGGATCCGGTCCTTATAGCTGGCATTCCCGCAAACACTGAGCTTTCTAGGAGTCATTTTTTCGCAGAGGCTGACTTCTGTTCTTCTTTGTATTTGATGAGACGATTGATCATATCTGGCTGTTCATCTCGATCTTCAAAAGACAATTGATCGTCTTTTCGAACCCTCTCCATCCAAGCGTCTGTCCAGGGTGCAGCAACATGGCCATAGAATGGGAAGCAACCAGATGAGAGTCTTTTAAATGTGTGGAACCAACAGATCTTCAAATATGTCTAAGCGTCTTCGCTTTTATCAGACTTCAAAAAAAGCTCCGTTGAAATTTCGTCTTCGGAAGCCACCTTCTTCGGATTTGGATATCGCAAGGCTTTCCAGCAAATCCAGCAAAGTGGTAGCGATCCTCCCACTACAAACACAATGTCTCCAGGTAGGCGTGCCCATTCGAGCCAGTGAATCCACGGTTTGGAATTGAATTCAATGCTTCTTGCGTGAAAGTAACCTGTAGTGAGTGACTCATAGAACTGTGCAAGTCCTACTGGAAAGAGACTCACAAAAGCCATCCAAAGAAGTCCAACGTTGAGCGAGCAAAATGAAATTTTTGCTGCACGATCACTCCAGTGATTTTCATCCGTGAGATAGCGAAGACAAAACAAGAGCAGACCCACCGCTAACATGCCGTAAACTCCCATCATGGACATGTGCGCATGGTTCGCCGTTAGATTTGTACCGATTTCATAATAACTTACGACAGGCAAGTTGATCAGAAATCCAAACACTCCAGCTCCTAAAAAATTCCAAAAGCCGACTGCAATCAGGAACCAGACAGCCCAACGGTGTGGATGCCCTTCATTACCACTTGTGTGTTTACCTGTTCGTATAAATGCCCATGCCTCCAAAGTTAGAAGAAGGAGCGGGATGACTTCCATAGCTGAGAAAGTGGCTCCCAAGGCCATGTGGGCTGCGGGAGTTCCACTAAAGTAGAGATGATGCATAGTTCCGACGACGCCTCCGATTGAGTATAGGATCACGTCGAGGTAAATGACCCGCATCGCAGTGCGCTCACGGACAATTCCAATGAGTGTAAAGATGTAAGCAACGAGTACGGTCGTAAAGAGTTCTAGAAAATCTTCGACCCAAAGATGCACGACCCAGAATCTCCAAAAATCCGAAATCACAAATCCTTGTTTGCGTCCTGAAAGAAGTCCAACCGCATAGAAAGCAGGAATAGCAAGAGCGGCGTAGAATAGAAGCCATGGCATGTTACCGTGCTTTTGAGTTTTAAGTTTGGATTTTAGTCCTCTCCAAAGGATGAAAACCCATCCGAAGAGTCCACCGATAAGTAGAATTTGCCATAAACGTCCGAGGTCCAAATATTCATAACCCTGGTGCCCCAACCAAAACCAATTATCGAGTAAGCCTCTAACACTCAGGTACTCTCCCACCATACTACCAACAACGACAAGTGCAAGTGCACCAAGTAAAAGAAGTGAGAGACTTGCTTGTCGTCCTGGTTCCCGTCCCGCGATTAGAGGTGCAATGAAAATTCCAGTAGCAACATACGAAGTAGCTACCCAAAAAATTGAAAGTTGGAGGTGCCAGGTGCGTGCAATATTGAACGGAAGCCAAGCAAAGATATCAAACCCGAAAAAATTTTCAGGTTCTGCTCTGTAGTGAGCGATTAAACCACCGGTCATAGTTTGGATTAGAAAGAAGATTGCGGTAGCAGCAAAGAACCATACGAGCACCCGTTGTGCAGGAGTGACAGAAACATTACGAACAGGTTTAAAGTTCACCCTCTTCTTCTCTTCAGACCATCCTAACCAATCGTAGCGTCCGAAATAAAACAGGATGATTCCCATCCCACCTAGAAGACAGATGATAGAGAGAGCACTCCAAAACACAGAATCACCGCTTAGAGTATTCCCTGCAAGTGTCTCTGGTGGCCAGTTGTTGGTATAGGAGTAGTCGAAACCCGGACGATTTGTTGTAGCAGTCCACGCAGTCCAGGCAAAATAACTGGTCAACTTTCGAATGTTTTCGGGATCTGAAATTAAGTGGGCCTGCATTCCCGCAGAAGGACGTTCATTGAAAAATAACTTTTGATAATAAGTGACAAGTTCCTGATGTGCTGCCGCTCTTGATTCCGTCCAAGATACAGTGTCAGAAGCTGGGTCATAAGTATTTTGATGAAGCTCGTTGGCAATTTGCGGAGTGCTTTGCGCGTTTGTAGGATCCACTCGTTTCGAGAGAGATAGCAAAGATCGATGCAAGTAGTCCGCAGTAAAGTCAGGACCTAGATAAGCACCATGACCATAGATAGAACCGTATTCCATAAGTCCATAGCGTCGAAATATATCCATCCCATCAAACACATCTTGTCGAGTGAAGACTGTGGCTCCGTTTGTGCTCTGAACTTCCTTCGGGATCGGAGGCTGTTCCGAATAAACCAAATAGGTGAGAATACCTAAAATTGTAAAACCTACTAAATAAGTAAGAAGCGCACCTTGAAACCACCAACGTGAAATCGGCATAACTTGACGAGTCATATCGGTAACCTTTTGCGAGGTAGAATTTTTATGGAATCTCGATATCAAGTGTACACACAAATTGGCATATTCGTCAAAGAAAAAACTTTCTTGTTAACGAGTCTTGGAACGATTTAGGTTCCGAGAAATGCTCGAAACTTCTCAAAGGCTGCTGCTATCTGGAGCGCTGTGAACGGTTTAGCTAACTTAGGGCTCAGACCATTCCAATCGGACAGATTGTCTGACCTCCTTCCTCGTCGGGTATGATGGTGATGCTCCTCAGGGATGATGGGATTCGATTTCGTCTTACGGAAAAAAACTTTAGAGTTAGCTAGGAAATCAGCTTAGTCTAACGCTTTCTGGAGATCTTCAAAACAATCTTCTATTTCATTCAAATTTACAAAATTTGAACTGTGACTGATGAGAGCATCATATCGGTCGACAAGCTTGTCGAAAGAGTTTTGGATCATTTGCATGTCTATGAAGCTTGTTTCATGGGATCTCAGGAGATTGTAAAGGCTGTTTGCTGCGTCAGCCAAATCAAACGCTAGCTGGCGTAGATCATCTGAAATCGAAGAGTTGCGATGACTTAGATTCAAAGCGATTCTATTCAATTCTGCGGCATAAAAAGC
>JAHFAC010000287.1 GCA_023250755.1 Bacteriovoracaceae bacterium
GCCACTGGAGGGCGCCGTTCGTGAATTCTCCGAAGAGTCAGGACTCACTCTCCCTGAATCGGCCTTTAAACCGCTCGGGGTACTTCAGTTTCCAAACTTTAAGGCTCTTCAGAACGAGGACTGGCTAGTCACTGTTTTCGTCGCACACCTTAAAAAAGACAATCCCGATCGCGTACCATCCCACAGCGAAGAAGGCGAACTACACTGGATCTCAACCTCAGAAATTTTTAATTTGAATCTTTGGCCCGGAGATCGGCACTTTCTTCCTTTCGTGCTCGAAGAAAAAGCATTCATCGGAACGATTTGGTATCATGGACCTGAAGTCTCCCGATGGTGGCTTTCAAAGCTCGATTAAACGCCGTACATCCTATCGATTACGTCCTGAAACCGGGATTCAATTATATTTCTCTTCATTTTGAGTGTCGGAGTCATCTCTCCATCGGCGATCGAAAATTCACGCGAGAGCACAGTAAACCGCTTGATCTGCTCAAAACTCGCCAAAGACCGATTTAACTCGTCGATGTATTTTTTCACTTCTGCCAGGATTGCCGGCTCCTTAATCACCAACCCGTCTACGGATAAACCCTTCTCTTTCTGAAGTTCAGCCAAAAAACTGTCCGAAAGCGTAATCAGAGCTGAGAGATATTTTCGCCCATCTCCTACTAAACAAACCTGGCTAATGAGCTCAGCGGCCTTCAATCGCTCCTCAATGGGCAAGGGGGCCACCATTTTTCCACCTGAGGTTTTTAAAATCTCTTTCTTACGTCCCTTGATCCGCACTAGGCCGCGCTCATTGAGTTCGCCCAAATCTCCAGTGTGCAGCCATCCGCCTACAAGCGTCTCAGCAGTTGCAGCCTCCTCTTTGAAATATCCCACAAAAACATGCCTACCCCGAGTCAGAATCTCGCCATCTTCGGCAATTTTAAACTCGACACCCGGGATCGGCTTACCCACCGTCCCGGCAGATTCGACTCCTGGTTCTGTCATGCAAATCACACCGGTAGATTCGGTTTGGCCAAAGTCCTCAAGGATCTCCAAGCCTATGGATCGAAACCATTTCGAAATATGCGCCGCCAATGCCGCCGCACCTGAGGCAAGGACCTCGGCTCGTCCCAGTCCGAGAGCTTTTCGCACTTTGCTCAAGACAAGGCGATCTGCGATCTGAAGTTGCAATCGATCAAGAGGATTGGGGCTCTGTCCAGAGTATTTTGCGTCTGCAACGCGAGCACCCACGGCCAAGGCCCAGAGCGCCATCCGCTTTTTCATGCCTTTAGAGTTGCGAATCTTGTTTAGAACGCCTTCCATCATTTTTTCCCAAAGGCGAGGAACGCAGAGAAGAAGCGTTGGCTGGATTTCTGCAAGCTCAGTAGAGACATTTTCAAACTTGGTGCAGTAGTAGACTGTACAACGACGAGAGATTCCAACCCCGACATTTTGGAGTTTTTCTGCAATATGAGAAAGTGGGAGAAATGAAAAAGCAACTCCCCCCATGGGAAGTTTCCAATATCTTGAAACCAGATCAGCGGTGTAAACTAAATTATCATGGGAGAGCAATGCACCCTTGGGATTGCCCGTGGTCCCAGAAGTGTAAATCATGAAAGCGCCTGCTGTCGGATTGACTTTGGCTAAGTAGTGATTAAGTGAAGCACTGCCTTTGGCACTGGCGAGTCGGCGACCCTCGGCTAAAACCGCCTCAAAAGCCACCGCCTTGGACGAAATACTCGTGTCACCGTCAAAAGTGATGATCAACTTGATTCGATCCGGAAGCGCGATCTCACCTTTTTCGCCCACGATTTTTTGGAAATAATCCTTATTCTGAACCGAGAGCACCGTCGCCTCGGCATGATTCAAGATATAATGAATATCTTTGGTGGTTGAGTTGGGATAAAGCCCTGTCGATTTTGCTCCGAGAAGCAAAAGAGCGAGATCCATCTGAACCCACTGCGGGCAATTATAAGAAAGAATCGCACCGGCCTCAGTTCGCCCTACCCCACGAGACTCCAAAAACAGGGCTAAATAATAAACTCGATCCCGAAATTCTTGCGCGCTAATGGTTTTCCAATTGCCTTTAAATTTATAAATCTGGGCAGGCTCATTGGGGGTTGCCTCAGCCCACTGAACAAGACGATGTAAAACGGTCGGCATAGTGGCTCTCTCCTCTAAAACTCAACTTCTAGCCACGACGCATAGCGTTGTCAATCGATATCAAATTCTTTAGATATTCTTCCAAAAGCTCTCGACTTCGAAGTTTTACTTTTAAAACCGATAAAAATACGAAAACTCCACCCATTTTACGGTCCAAAAAAACAATCTCCCGAGGCGGGGTACGCAATTTAAAAGTCAATGCGAGCTCTGCGCCTTTTTTAATCACTCGCTTGGGCAAATCGCTCTGACCCCAATCATATGTACCTTCTCGATCAAAGAGTCCAGGAGGAGTTTTGGAGGTGGGCCCCTCCAAAAAAGGCTCCATAAAAAGGTCACAAAGCTCAGAAAAACAGTTTTTCAACTCTGGAGAGTCCCCTTTTTTCAAAAATCCAAGGGCATGCGCCCCTTTCTCAAGGAGTTTACGATCTCCCAGAAAACTCCCACGAACTAACTCATAATAGGGCTCACGAAACTGTGCGGATAGTTCACGAACAGCGCCAAAATCGAGTAAAATGAGTTGATCAAGAGTCTTGCCCCCCACTCCAAGACGAACCCGATAATTGCCGAAGTGTGGATCCGTCTGGACTCTGCCTAACTGAAAAAGTTCACGAAAATAAAGACTCAGGGCCGCAAACCCAATCGCATTCCGCCGTTCCTGCGAAAGCGCCATGATCTCAGGACTATCTATGGCAATGCCCTCTTCATAGCTGGTCGTGAGCACCCTGTCGGTTGAAAACTCAGGATCCACCTCGGGGACAATATAATGTGGATCATCCACTAATGCCTGACGAAATGCCCGGGTAGCCGTGAATTCATGTCGATAATCCACCTCTTGTTCGAGCATTTCTCTCACTTCGTAAAAAAGTTCGTCATATTTGGGGCCTTTGGGAATCAAATGAGTCATCGAAAGAAGTGAGCGAAGGAGCTTTAAATCACTCTCAATCGCTCGATCTACCCCCGGATATTGAATTTTAAGGGCTAAGAGGCGACCATCCCTCTGGTGTCGCGCCCGATGCACCTGACCGAGTGAGGCAGATGCAACGGGTTCAGGATCAATCTCAAGAAGAGCCAATTTCTCGGACCCAAGCTGACGCTTTAGAACGCGCTCAACCGCCTTCCACTCTAGTGCTGGGGATTGACTCTGGAGTGATTTCAAAAGGGCATTGGCTTCGGCTGGTAACAAATGTTCTCCTAAAACTGAAAGCATTTGCCCAACTTTCATGACACTCCCTTTGAGTTGCCCTAACTCCCGGGCAAGAAGACTCATCTGAGCGGTCAAAAATGTCTTGAGACGTTCTGGCTTATTCGCTTGAGAAGAAAGGAGGTTGCCGATTCCGTAAGAGGCGGCCTGAGCACCTGCCGCCATCGAAATTTTTGCGAGTGCAAATCCTCGAGAAAGTGCTCCTTCCTTGATCTTGCCCAGCTTCTGAGTAAGCCTTTCTTGAGAGCTTTTTGATGAACTCATTGAATCCGTTGTACTGCTCGTGCAC
>JAHFAC010000288.1 GCA_023250755.1 Bacteriovoracaceae bacterium
TCTCGACTTTTCCTTTAGGAATCCAAAGGTTTAATTTTTCGACAAGAGACTTGAGAAGACGTTTTTTTCCATCTCGGGAGAGAAGCTCTTCACGATCCATGGCCGCCAGTATCTGATGGACTTGATCCCGGACGGGTGGGAGATGACTTTCAATAAACTCACACGTCTCTTTGATGTCGCACTCGAGAGTGAGATCAAATTCGGCCATATGGAGTACACCCTTCACCTCTTTGTGATAAACAGCCTGTTTTAACTCCATCAAAAAAGTACCTAAACTGACGTGGGTAAATCTCCGCTTTGCCTCCAACGCCTGCTTACCGATGAAATCACCCAGGTTCTTGGCGGTAGAGTCTTCTTGACCGCCACTCATGCCCCGCGCAAGAACTGACTCCCTGTGGTGTTGCCAAGCTAATCCCCAAGCCAATCCAATGACCAATAAGATTCCCGCCACAGACCCCAAAAAAGCAGCGGACATCCACCTCATCGCTGATTCTCGCGAAAAAAGTCCCTCTATCGATTCACAAAATAAGGCTTTACCTGCAGCAAATCCTTGAGAAACGCGTACGGTCCAAGGTACCGCTACTCGTTGACTTCCCTTAGACGGACTTTTTTTCTTAGGTTTCTTCTCCACTCTTTAACTCTAACTGGCGCAGCCGCTGGCGTCAAAGCTCCGACCGTGATAGCTTCGTCTTTCTTATGGAAGGTTTCTTGGACTTTGAAAAGCCGATTGCCCAATTAGAGCAAAAACTCCAAGATTTACGGGAACTTGCAAAGCAAGAGGGGGTGGACCTGAAGAAAGAGATCCACCTTCTTGAAAAAAAAGTTTCCACTTTAGTTGAGGAAGTTTACTCGAAACTGACTCCGTGGCAGAGGGTTCAGATTTCACGTCATCCGAATCGCCCGTATTTGAGAGATTATGTGGACGCTTTATTTCCCAGCTTTATGGAGCTCCATGGGGACCGACTTTTTGGCGATGATGCAGCCATCTTAGGGGGCGTGGCCCTTTGGTCATCCAAGCAAATTCCCGTGATGATCATTGGCCACCAAAAAGGACGGACCACAAAGCAAAAAATTGAGCGTAACTTCGGTATGGCCAAGCCCGAAGGATACCGCAAGGCCATGCGGCTCATGCAACTCGCTGAACGGACCCGGATGCCCATCCTCACTTTTATCGACACACCTGGCGCCTATCCGGGTCCAGATGCAGAAGAGCGGGGACAATCCCAAGCCATTGCTGAAAGTATCCATCTTATGTTCGACCTGAATGTTCCCATCCTTGCGGTGGTGATTGGCGAAGGAGGCTCGGGCGGAGCATTGGCCATTGGGGTGGCCGATCAAGTTCTGATGCAAGAGTTCAGTATTTACTCCGTTATTTCGCCTGAGAGTTGCGCCTCCATCCTCTGGAGCGACTCAAGCTTGGCTGAACGAGCCAGTGATCGGCTCAAAATGAACCCCATCGATCTATACCGCCTCGGAGTCATTGATGGAATTATCCCGGAACCCAAGGGGGGAGCCCACCATAACTGGAATGAAACTTTTCAACTGCTACAGAAAGAGCTCATTAAACACTTCGATCCAGTCATTGAAAAATTTATGATCACTTCTGCTTCACCACGTGAAGCACGAATGGCTCGATTTCGCCAGATTGGTAATCAGGCATTTACAGAAGCGGGGACTCTAACGTCATGAAAAACCCATCTGAAATCCATTCTATGACTGGATTTAGCTCAGTAGAAGGTGAAGCAGGTGGCCAGAAACTTCGCTTAGAGATCCGGACCTTGAACCATCGCTTTCTTGACATCAAATTTCGACTTCTGAAAGAATTTGCCTCAGCGGAATTTCCCTTTCGAAACCTCCTACAGGAGATTTTTGCCCGAGGGACAATGGACATCAAGATGGACCGTGTCGCATCTGCCGAGATGCGCGAGACCTCGACCCATCCGGTGCAGATCAATCTATCCCTAGCCGAGGCCTATTACGATGCATCTAGTCGAATCCAAAAAACCCTTGGACTCAAAGAATCACTTCAAATCTCAGACCTCCTCTCTCTGCCCGGAGTTATGCAACAGAGTGTAGGTGAGTTGCAATCGCCAGAAGCATGGAAGATCCTCGAACCTCTCGCCCAAAAAGCCATTCACGAATTGAGTTTGATGAGAAAACACGAAGGTAAAGCCCTGGCCAAAACACTATTCGAAATGTTGGGGATCTTGAGAACTTCACATGCCTTTTTAGAACAAAGACGCCATGAAGTGAGCCAAACCTACCCCGCTAAAATTCGTGAAAAAGTAGAACTCATTTTCAAACTTTATCCACTTGCCGACGCCTCAGTTGAAGGGATATTAGAATCCCGAATCTCGCAGGAATTAGCCTTACATTTGGACCGAACCGACATTCAAGAAGAGTTGGTTCGTTTCAGTGGACACCTCGATCATTTTGAGCAAGTTCTTAAAAATGGGGGCCCGGTGGGAAGAAAGTTGGAATTCATTCTGCAAGAACTTCAACGCGAGGTCAACACACTCGGCAACAAAGCCCAAGACCTCCTGATCAGCGAAGAAGTGGTTCGAATGAAAGTTTGCTTAGAACAATTGCGTGAACAGGTGATGAATCTCGAATGAAATCGTCAACTCCAAAACTGATTGTTATTTCAGCACCCTCGGGTGGAGGCAAAACTACGCTTTGCCAAAGGCTGCTCAGGGATTTTCCGACTCTCACTCTCTCGATCTCTACGACCACCCGTGCGCCACGCGGCCAAGAAAAACACGGAAAAGACTATTACTTCCTCAACTCCGACGATTTTAAGAAGCGGATCGAAGAAGGACACTTTGCTGAATGGGCCAAAGTGCATGACCATTATTACGGAACTGCAAAAGAAACAATTCAATCGTCTTGGACATCAGACCGTCCCGTACTCCTGGACATTGATGTTCAAGGGGCAGATTCGCTTAAAAAAACATATGCAAATCAATGCGTCACTATTTTTATTGCTCCACCCGACCTTCACGCGTTAGAAAAGCGCCTGCGCAAGCGGGGTACGGACAGTGAAGACACCATTCAAAAACGATTAAAAAACGCAGAAGGAGAATTAAAACACGCTTCTCATTTTGACCATGTGATCCTCAACGATGATTTAGAAAAAGCCTATGATGCGCTCAACCACTTAATTCGCTCCGTTCTCTCTCCGTCTTCCCCAGCAGGGGGTAATGATCCCCGTGGCTAAACACAAGCAATCTTCGCTCAAAACCATCATCGGCACCCTCACCAGTTATTATCCAGACGCAAAAACAGATATTGTCCAACGCGCCCACGATTTTGCTGAGGAGGCCCATCGCGGCCAACTCAGATCGAGTGGTGAACCCTACATGATCCATCCGATCGAGGTTGCCCAAATCCTTGCCGACTTGAGATTGGATATTCCCAGTATCGTAACTGGCCTGCTTCACGACACAGTAGAGGACACGCACGCCACAATCGAGGAAATTGAAAAAGAGTTCGGCAAAGACATCGCCGAACTCGTGGACGGTGTCACAAAGCTTTCTAAAATTACTTTTAAAACCTCAGAAGAAAAACAGGCCGAAAACTTTCGCAAGATGATCCTTGCCATGGCCAAAGATATCCGAG
>JAHFAC010000289.1 GCA_023250755.1 Bacteriovoracaceae bacterium
GCCATAAATCATTAAGTGCTCGAGGACTCGATATCCCGCGATTAGGGCAAGATCGGTTCGACTTTCAGAGATTGAGAGTTTTCGAGTTTCATTGGTAGTAAAGAGCGGCTGGCCTGAGTAAGAGCGAGAAGACGAGCCATAAGCTCCAGTGATTGCGAATGAAATATTTTCGGGTTTGGCAGTGTCGCGAGAATCGCCTAAAAATTGGTATTTTGCCTTCAACATCGAAGAGTCTTGGATCTCTAGGTCAAACCCCCGCGTGATTCCGAGTCCAATGGCGCTGTAAAAAGAAGAGCTGCGTTTGATGTCTGGAGTGCTCGTGTTGGGGCCGCTGATCTCGTAATCTTCGGTCAGAACCACTTCATGTCCCCCTTCTGAGCCCACCCCAAGGAGAATGTGGCAGCATTGACTGCCGCTTGCCTCAGGCGAGTCAAATCGGTTGGCCGGCATTTTGATTGAAACCGTGCAGCCCACTGCGGCAAAGGTGGTGATCAAGGCCAATGGGAGGAGTCGAGAAGACAACTTGTACGAATTCATAGCGGAACTCCGATCTGAGAGTGAATTTCAATAGATTTATCTCGAATCCCCCTCTAAGTTTCAAGGACTATGACGAAATCTTCTCAGCCTGAACAGTTTTTCCTCTCGAGCGGAATTCCGGTGATTCTCCAAGACTACGATGCCTCGGTCGCGGCTACCTATTGGTGGGTGAAGACCGGAAGCGCGGATGAGGCCCCGGGGGAAGAGGGATTTGCCCACTTTTTGGAACATATGCTGTTTAAGGATGCGTCTGCAAAAGAGACGGGTCAGGCATCGACAGGAAGACTTGCGCGAACGGTTGAGTCTTTGGGCGGCGATATCAATGCCTATACCTCCTTTGATCAGACTGTTTACCATGTCACTTGCGCTGAGCATCATTGGGAAAAGATTTTTGATGCATTTGGCGCGATGGCCAAACCCCAGAAATTTTTGAGGCAGGACTTCGAGCGCGAGCGCGAGGTGATTTTAGAAGAGCTTCGCAAGAACGAAGATTCTCCGGATCGACAGCTCTTTCAGGCTTTATTCTCAGCTACTTTTTCAAAGCATCCTTATGGAAGGCCGGTCATTGGCTTTGAAAAAATCCTTAAAAAAGCAAAAGTAGACCGGCTAGAAAAATTTTATCGCCGAAATTACGTAGCCCAGCAAATGGGCTTGATCCTGGTTGGGCCGGTGGGACCAAGCCATGGGCCTCGGCGTAAAACTTTAGTTCGGCTCCTTGAGAAATATTTTGGGAGTTCTGTATTTTCGGCCCGCAAAAGAGGTTCTCCGGAGAGCGCGACTGAAAAAGGAAAAACCAGGCCCGAGGAATCCGAGCTGCGATCTCACCCGCGGTTGGTGATAAAACCATTTGACGTGACAACCCCCACGCTAACCGTTTCATTTCGCGTGCCGGCGCTTGACCACTCCGATATCCCGGCACTTGATCTGATCTCTGGAATTTTATCAGCAGGCGAACTGTCGCGATTTTACCAGAGACTTTTTTACAAAGACTCGATCGTCACCGATGTGTCGGGAGGATTGTATGTGCCTCGCGATCCCGGGATGCTTTATTTCCAAGCTGAGATGACGGATCTAGAAAAAGCAAAACCCGTTTTTGAGGCGATCACTGAAGAGATCAGACGCCTTATCCAAGACGGGCCCACTTCTGAGGAGCTGGATCGGATGGTGGTCAATGCCGAGAGTGAGCGCCTCTATGCGACCCAAACCGCAGATGGGTTGGCATCGCGATTGGGCTTCTTGAAATTTATCTTAGGGGATCTAGAATACGATCGACACTATCTCGAAGAACTGAAACGCGTGGATGGGGCTCGGGTTCAGCAAATTGCAGCCAAATATTTTGATCCGCGCAGAATGAGCAGCGTGCTTTTGCTTCCCAAAGATCAAAAAAACTTTGATTTCAAAGCAATCGTGGTTCCGGCGATTGCCAAGCTTTCGTCCGATGTTCAAGAGAGCGGACGTTCCGAAAAAAAGATAAAAGCAAAATTAAAAGAAAAGCCTAATTTAGGATCAGGAGCTGAGTTTTTTGTCCGTCCCTCGGGACTTCGGGTGATCCACCGTGAGCGAGGATCATCGCCTGTCATGAGTATGCACGTGGCAGCTCTGGGCGGAGTTCGTCTCGAACCCATTTGGGGGTCCAGCCACTTGATGTCACTCACTTGGACCAAAGGAGCCGGTGAAAAAAATGCGCGTGCCATTGCTTCGATCGTCGAAGGCAGTGCTGCTGGATTTGACGGATTTTCTGGGAGAAATGCGATCGGTGCCCAGTTGACGGGCTTGTCCCGGGACTGGCCCAAACTGTCTGCTCTCTTTTCGGAGGTGTTGGTGGGTGCGACTTTTCCAGAAGAGGAGGTTACCCATTCCAGGCGAGTTGCTTTGGACTCTATCCGAGCCATTGAAGATCACTCGGCCCAGCTTTGTTCAAAACTTTTTTTAGAAACTCTTTTTGATCAGCATCCTTATGGAAAATTCACGACCGGATCGCTTGATACCCTGCCTGAGATCAACAGCGAAAAGTTGAGGACGTTTCATCGCAGCTGGGTGAGGCCTGAGAAGCTCGTTTTAAGCGTTGTGGGATCAGTTTCTCGTGCCCAGGTCGAAGCGTGGTTGGGTGAGTTAGAGGAAAAATTATTCGCGTCAGTCGCTTCATCCGATTTTTTGCTGCGAGAACTGCCAAAAGATGAGTCCAAGCTCCCCGCTTCTCGTTCGGTTGAGAGGCTGATGGGCCGCGAGCAGCTTCATATTGTCGTAGGAGGTTTGGGGACGAAGGTGAGTTTTCCAGACCGTCACGCGCTCCGGTTGCTTCAGACGATTTTGGGAGGTCAAAGCGGAAGGCTTTTTGTAGAGCTTCGGGAAAAAAAGAGCTTAGGTTATACGGTTTCGCCCCTGAGTTTTGAAGGAATAGAGCGCGGCTACGTCGGAACTTACATTGCTTGCGCTCCTGCCAAGCGGAGTGAGGCGATTGCAGGGATTCGTCACGTGCTAGAGACGTTGGCTGAGCGGGGACCCAAGACCGAAGAAATGAAAAGGGCTAAGGAGTTCTTTTTGGGCCGTCGAGCGATGGAGCTTCAGAGCGACTCAGCCTTGGCAAGTCATTATGGTCTCCAGGCGCTTTACGGAATTACGCTCAAGGACGACGCAGCCCTTGCGGATCGGATTCGAAGCGTGACCGCTCAGGACATTCGGGAGGTCTGTCATAAATACTTTGTAGAGCCACACCAGGTGACGAGCGTGGTGGGTTGAAGGCAGTGGCGAGGGAGGCCCCATGTTTCGTGACCTGATGCTGTCGTTTACGGCGATTTTTGTTGCGCTCGATATTATCGGTGGAATTCCAATGTACGTGTCTCTCACCCAGCGCATGGGTGCTGGAGAACGGCGAAAAATCGTCGATACCTCCATGGGAGTGGCACTCGTTGTTGCGTTGGTTTTTGTTTTTCTAGGTCAAACGATCTTTGATTTTCTCGGCATTGGCATTCCAGACTTTAGAATCGCAGGGGGCTTAGTCCTGCTTTTGATTTCTCTGGCCGACTTGGTGGGAGGGCCTGAGACGGTCCACCAAAAAGCGACCTC
>JAHFAC010000290.1 GCA_023250755.1 Bacteriovoracaceae bacterium
ATCTACACGATCATCATGATCTGAGGAGAGGAAGAGGATAGAGGGATAAGAGGCTCCTGGTTCCACATGATGGTACGGGGAGTAGGCGAAAATTGCACGGAATTGCTCTTCATTCTCTGAAGAGCCATATTCTGGAATCCAAGTTCGCCCACTTCCAAAAAGAGGGTAGCGGATCATATCGAGGAGTGGAACAGCGCAAATCACCGCCCGAAAGAGATCTGGTCTTTGAGTTAATGCTGCGCCCATTAAAAGCCCGCCATTGGAGCCCCCTGAAATGGCAAGTTTTCTTGGCTGCGTATAGTTTTCTCGAATCAAATAGTCTGCTGCTGCGATAAAATCATCAAAGACATTTTGCTTTTTAGTGAGCATCCCAGCTCGATGCCATTCTTCTCCATACTCTCCGCCGCCGCGGAGATTGGCGAGAGCAAAGCCGCCTCCGGCCTCTAGCCAAGGAAAAATGGACGAAGTAAAGTGCGGAAGTTCGCTGACATTGAAACCGCCGTATCCCGTGAGTAAAAAAGGAGTCTTTCTGTTGAACGCCATATCCTTGCGTCTCACAATAAACATCGAAATCAGGGTTCCATCTTTGGAGGGGTACCAGACTTGATCGACACGGTAGGGAGATGGATCTACTGGCGAGTGAACTTGGGTCCAGAGCGAGGTCTCACCTGTGTGAATGGAAGTTCGATAAATCTGTGTCGGAATGGTGTACGAATTAAAAGAAAAGAAGGCATCATCGCTCTCAGGTTCACCAGAAACCCCACTGCTCGATCCTATTCCCGGAAAAGGAAGGGTCCGAACAAAATCTCCATCTAAAGTCCGGACCTCAATTTGATGAGAAGCATCTTTTAAATAAGAGAGCACCAAGTGATTGCCTACAATTTTAAAGCTTTCGATGACGGCATTTTTTGATTCTGAGACAATCGATTTCCAATGAGCAGGAGAGGGAT
This sequence comes from Bacteriovoracaceae bacterium, assembly GCA_023250755.1. Classification (GTDB taxonomy): domain Bacteria; phylum Bdellovibrionota; class UBA1018; order UBA1018; family UBA1018; genus JAHFAC01. The sequence continues at coordinate 951 of JAHFAC010000290.1, forward strand.
CCGAGGTAGGGGTCTTAAAAAGTTGCCATTTTGGAGCACCATCATTGGTTAAAATATAGAACGATTCTCTCCATGCAAAGATCGAGGCCAGTACATTTTCCTTTTTGAGGAAAAGGGTGAAGTTGGTTTTGTTTTTCTGGAGATCTCGGTAGTAGATTTCAGTTTCAGACCATCCATGATAAATCATCACAAAGAGCCACCGGCCATCCTGTGAGAGCACGGTGTCGATAAAAGTTGCGGGATCTCCTGTCTTTGAGTGAACGAGGGGATCTTTTTTGGGATCTGTTCCCAAGGAATGGTATCGAATCTCTGCATAACCAGGGCGTTCATCAATAGGAATAGATGGGTCAGTCGGTAAATAGGTGTAATAAAAGCCATCACTCTCTGGGGTCCACTGAGGTTCAGCGTATTTTGCTCCTTCAATCCGATCTTTTTCAAGCAGTCCACCAGTTTTTACATCGATAAGATAGATTGTAGCTTCATCCGCATTGTTGGGATGAACGCTAAAAGCGAGAAGATTGCCGTCTGGGCTGGGACTCCAGCTTCCGAGAGAACTTTTTGATCCAAATTGCCAAACATTCGGATCGATTAATGTCGATTCAGATTCTCCATTTTTTACGTAGAGAATGGCTTTGTCTTTGTTTGGTAAAGTGCGCGTATAGAAAAGTTTGCCCGAGCGGAGTACGGGGACAGATACCGAGTCGATGAAAAAAAGTTGGCGAAATCGCTGGGTCAATGCTTTACGGTTCGGAAGAGTTTGAAGTTTGTTACGGGCAAATTGGTCTTGTGCATCCATCCAGGATTGAACTTCGGAAGATTTTGCATCTTCGAGCCATCGAAAAGGATCTCGAACTAGGGTTCCAAAAATCATGTCCTGGATATTTTCTGTTCGTGTAAAGGGGTAAGAAGAAGATTTTGAATCTGCTGATGCATCTAGCATAAGCCAAAGAATCGGAAGAAGTGAAATAAAAGGCAATGCATTTTTAACCATTTAAAGCTCCTGGGTGTGGATAATGTTTTTTACGGCTCGTGCGATTTCGCGGGGACTCTCTAGGTGGGGGGCGTGCCCTAGTCTAGGAAGCAGAAAAGTCCCCGTTTGGCCTGGGAGTTCTTTTAGCCAATCACGCATCCATGATGAGGGAAGAAGCGCATCTTCTTCGCCCCAAATCAACCAAACTTATGCCCGAATGGCTTTGAGTTTTTGCTCGAGAGAGTGTTCTTGGCGAAATGAACTGATAAACAGGGCAACATCCTTGCGGGTTAAGAAATCCGAAAAATCTACGCCCAGGTGTTTGAGCCATTTTGGTTCTTTTGCGAAGAGATAAGGGCGTAAGGTTGTTTTTCCGCTTGAGGCATCGTCAAAGAGGCCCTTGAGTTTTTTCCAGGCGTCTGGGCTCTCGTAAATGCCCGATGGACTCGAGAGGATCAAAGAACTCGGGCCTTGATAAGTGGGATGTTTAATCTTCGGGCGACGCAATCCCTGACCACACTCAATCGCATAGGAGGAGGCCAACCATCCCCCCAAAGAGTGCCCCATCAGGGTGTCGGGTCTCAGCGAATCAAAAAGATCTTGAGTGGCTGTGAGTAAAGCGTCTAAGGAGGGGGCGCACTTGGATTTTGATAAAAATCCGCGAAAACCAGGGAAGTCGAGAAGCACGAGTTCATCATATTTTTTTCTGAGCGCAGGCTGAAGAAGCAAGAGAACGGTAAGCCAGGAGAGAGAGGTATCGCCCAAGCCTGGGATGAGCACAAACCGTTTTGGAAAAGCGAGATCTGCTTTTTTTAAACGCTTAGAGAGAGGGATCTTCCATAGGCCTAGCTCAAGATCGCCGCTTCTGCGCAATTCCCACTGAAAGCCCGCCTTTAAAAAGGCCTGTTTTACTCCCCAGTGAATGAGATTGAGCATGAGTACTTCCTATAAAGGGACTGAAGGCTAAGCAAGAGAAGAGAAGGGAGTGATCTTAAATTATATCAGACTAAAATGCTTTATCTGATTTTCACTGTGTGCTAAGTCCTTGTCTTCCGTCTCAATTTTAAGCAAACTTTCAAAGATGAGCTCTTCATTTACCTATACCTATTTTGTAATTCGTATTTGTGAAAGAATCCGTTTTTTAGGTGGAGGATGGGCCACCCGAGTTCGATCGTGGTATTGGACACGGCTTCTCGAAATTAGAGGAGCCAAAGTGGGGCGTGGTCTTGTTGTAAAAAGGGGCGCGTCATTTTCGCTCTACGCCGGTGCTCGTGTGACCTTGGGCCAAGGGGTTCAATTGGCTGAGGGGGCAAAGGTTTTTGTCGGAGTGGCTGCAAAATTGCTGATCGAGGACGGTGTTTTTATCGGCAGCAGGTCTACAGTCGTAGCGAATGGTGAAGTGCATGTCGGTAAAGGTTCTCAGATTGCTCATCACGTCACGGTGATCGATACGGATCATCGCTTTGATCAGGTTGAGCAGATTTTAGTGGATCAAGGCGGTGTTTCCAATGCCATTCGAATTGAACCCTATGTGTGGATTGGGGCAAATGCTGTTGTTCTCAAGGGCGTGATTCTCGGTGTTCATAGCGTCGTTGGCGCCGGATCGGTTGTCACAAAAAGCATAGCTCCTTACGCCGTGGCTGTAGGAAATCCTGCTCGAGAGATTTC
>JAHFAC010000291.1 GCA_023250755.1 Bacteriovoracaceae bacterium
AAACTTTTGTAATTTCTTCGTCACTTATTTTCGTTCCTAAAAAGGCATTCACATATCCTGGCTTTAATTGAACTTTCAGTCTTCCTCGCGAAGAAAATGAAGGAAGCCTAGCCACAGTCGCCCCGTGAACAGCCCCGCCCGAAAGTTGGACAATCAAATCAGCCAATCGAGAAATCGCCCTCTCTAATCCTGCGGGATCGACTCCTCGCTCAAAGCGATGCGCAGCCTCTGAATGTCTTTGATGCCTAGCCGCAGCCCTCCTCACCAAAACCGGAGAGAACTGTGCACACTCTAAAAAAAGCCGCGTCGTTTCGGACATCACCTCCGAATTTCCGCCACCCATCACGCCCGCCAGCCCAATCGCGCGCGCGCCCTCCTCATCATCTGCAATCACTAATTCAAAGCCATCGAGAGTGATCGTTTGGCCATCAAGGAGGGGAAGTTTTTCTCCAGCCTGAGCCATTCTGACTGAAATCGCTCCCCCCTTCAATCGATCGGCATCATAGGCATGCATCGGATGACCGAGCTCAAGCATCGCCAAGTGAGTCGCATCCACTACAGTGTTGATCGATCTCAATCCAACGGATTCAAGGCGCTTAACAACCCAATCCGGTGACGGCCCGACCCTCACCCCTTCAATCAAGCAACCCCAAAACTGAGGTGATGCCTCTCCCGCTTCGAGTCGAATCGTATAGGGGCAGCTTTGGGTTCCGAACTGAGCTGTTTTGGGCAACCGCGGTGCCTCACCTAGTGCCGCGGCCACTTCTCGCGCCATTCCGAAATGACTCAGGCAATCCCCCCGATTGGCGGTCAGTTTGAAAGTCAAAATCGTGTCGTTTAAACCCAGATACGCCGCCAACGGCTGGCCCAATTCAGTCTCTGGAGGAAGAATCAAAATCCCTTCGGCTTTGTTTTTAGATTTACTTGGCAACTTTAGCTCTTCCTCAGAACAAAGCATCCCGTCTGAAATCACGCCGCGGATCTTACTTCTCTCGATTTTCACTCCATTGGGCAAGGCCGCACCGACTTGTGCAAGCGCAACTTTGTCACCCACTTTCATGTTTTTTGCGCCACAAACAATCTCAAGGGACGAGCCACTCCCCAACGTCACTTTGCAAAGAGTCAGTCGATCCGCTTGTGGGTGCGGAGCCATTTCTAAGATTTGAGCCGTAATGACTTTTTCAAATCCTTTACCGAGTGACTGGATCTCTTCGACCTCAAGACCACGAAAAGTAAGGATCCCCGCCAGTTTCTCGGGAGTCCCCGCAGCTGTCAAATCCACCATTTCTGAAAGCCAATTCCAGGAAATTTTCATTTCACTTCCCCAAAGCCAAATACTTAAAACTGATTTAAAAATCTCACATCGCCCTGAAACATCAGTCTCAAATCCGGAATCCGATGCAACAGCATCGCTACGCGCTCTACACCCAGACCAAAGGCAAACCCAGTGACCTGACTTGGATCATAACCCGCTAACTCAAAAAGCTTGGGATGCACCATCCCAGCACCTAAAATCTCAAGCCAACCCGACCCTTTGCACACTCGACAAGAAGGGGACCCACCAGAACATTGAAAACAACTCACATCCACTTCAGCTCCAGGCTCAACAAACGGAAAATAACTGGGTCTAAAACGGATTTTCGTATCAGCTCCAAAAATCTCACGAGCAAAAAACTCAAGCACGCCCTTGAGATCACTCATTTTCACGCCCCGATCCACCCAAAGTCCCTCGATCTGGTGAAACATGGGCGAATGGGTGGCGTCATTGTCGCAGCGATAAACCGCTCCTGGACAGAGAATCCGGACCGGCCAAGCTTTGGACCTGAGCGCCCGCATCTGAACAGCCGAAGTATGGGTTCTCAACACCACGCCCGGGCCCATGAAAAAAGTGTCTTGCATATCGCGCGCAGGATGATCTTTCGGGATATTAACCGCATCAAAATTTAAAAACTCCGTCTCAACCTCAGGACCTGTCACGACATCAAACCCTAAACGCCCAAAAACCTGAATGATCCTCCGGGTGGCCTGAGTAATAGGATGAAGCGCCCCTCGATAAAGAAGACGCGAAGGTAAGGTCGGATCAATGCGTTGCTCTTGTAACTCAGCATCGAGCCTAGCCTGCTCAAGTTCAGCCTTGCGTGCTGCCAGGGACTCTTCAATTTTGCGCTTCCACTCGTTTGCGGCAGCGCCCATTTTGGGGCGCTCCTCAGGGGCCAGTGCGCCCAGTCCTTTTAGCACCTCGCTCAAAGCACCTTTTTTTCCTAAAATGCGAATACGAATGTCTTCGATTGAATCGAGCGCGTTGACCGCACTGATTTCTTTTAATGCCTGGTTGCCAATAGAATCCAATTTTTCAAGCATACCCACTCAGAATAGCTTTCAAACCCCCCTGGGTCAAAGCAAAGACTGGGGGTGAGAACTTGTAATGACTCTCAGTACTCAGTCCAAAAGTTAGTTACTGGGGGATAAAGAACGCACTTGCTCTACAATCGCCTTAAATCCAGTCGGATCTTGGATGGCGATATCCGACAAGACCTTTCGATCCAAGCTGACTTTAGCTTTTTTCAGGGCTGCAAACAGGCGGCTGTAGCTGATGTCCAAAGCTGAAGCCGCAGCTGACAGGCGTGCAATCCAAAGCTGGCGAAAATCACGTTTCTTCACTCGTCTATCGCGATAGGCATACCCAAACGCGCGATCCACCGCCTCTGCGGCACGCTTGAATTTATTCTTCCTTCCGAGGACAAAGCCTTCGGCTCTTTTCAAAACTTTATTGTGGCGCCTGCGCCGTTTAAACCCACGTTTTGCACGAGGCATAAATACTCCTTAACTTGAATAAAGATTTAATTCGATCCGTAGGGCATGCACTTTTCGACATGCCGAACATCTCCCGCTACAGCATAACCTGCTGCACGGAGCTTCAGCTTGCGAGCTGCGCTCTTGTTCCCTAAATTATGGCGCTTGGAGGTTCGCTTGAACTTCACCTTACCGGTTGCCGTAAATTTAAAACGTTTCGCCGCTGCTTTTTTCGTCTTCCGCTTCATTGAGATAACCTCTAGTTAGACAGAGTTTGCCACCCTACTCCAAAAGAAGGAGCTCCGTCAAGTAAACGAGGCAGTTTTCTTAGCTACCACTCACTTTGGGAATAATTCTTACCACAGGAGCAGCCTCTTTAGCGCCTCCTGGCCCCTTTCGGGCAGGGGCAAGAAGCATGATCAGCTTACGCCCCTCAAGCTTGGGATGTGACTCGACCACAGCGATGTCTTTGAGCTGATTCAGGCAGCGCTCCATGATCTTAAAGCCCTGATCCGCATAAGCCACTTCTCGTCCCCGAAAAAGAACCGTAATTTTGGCCTTATCCCCCTCTTCGAGGAACTGCCTCACATTCTTGAACTTATACTCCAAATCATGCTCTTCGGTCTGTGGACGAAGCTGGATCTCTTTGACCTTAATCACGGTCTGCTTCTTCTTGGCTTGATGCTCTTTTTTCTTCTTTTCGTATTTAAATTTTCCGTAATCGCAAATCTTGCAAACGGGAGGACTGGCATTGGGCGACACCTCCATCAAATCGAGATTGCGTTCCCGGGCC
>JAHFAC010000292.1 GCA_023250755.1 Bacteriovoracaceae bacterium
TTCCAATCTGGAAAGGAGTCAACCTCTACAGCGGAGCAGGCGGAACCTACTTCAAATCCCTGGCCTCTTTGGACTCGGCTGATGCCTTTGGCCTCGCCGCTCCCGACGCTTCTCAACAGCTGGTCAAAAAACTTTTTGGCGCTCATCCTTTTTTTGAGTTGGGAATCGGGATTATCTTTTAGCGGATGAGTCTTGTGGAATGCGATTTGATAAAACCCGCACATCCACAGGTAGGGTGCGCATGAAATCTTCCGATGAAACTTTAGATCTCGCTGACAAATCTCTGTAATTTGCGACGCATAAGGCCCGAACGGGAGTCGGGTACTCGGCTTCTCCTGCGCAAGCCTCATAAAATGCTAAGCCTCGATGAGCAAGAGCGGGCTGGTCATGAAGTATTTTTGCAATTTTTCCTAGCTCTATGCCAGCACGCCAAAGCAGATCTGGCATTTCATGAACTTGCTCGGCATTGAGCTCTTTGAATTCGCTTTTTTTGGGGAGAAGATTCAGTGTTCGATATGCAAAATTTTGAAACTCACTCTCGTCTAAGGGGCGATCCGGCGGGGAGGGCTGAGTCGTCTCAGGTCTGTCCTTCATGGGCGCAGAACCGATCCCGATTTGTTTCAGAATTGGCACGAAACTAAGCCGTTTCATCTTCTTCGACTCATATCTCCAGAAAACTATGACGACGACCGAGAGAAAAATAATCCAACCGGTTTTTTTCACCGACTGCCCTCAGGCCTGTCGTCCCAATCAACCGAGGAGGTCTCCTGAATCACTCGACCAAATGAATCCAAATAATTTAATCGCAAAACTTCTTTCTCTTCAACAGAACAGGTATCGCATGACTCAGTCATAAGCTGCTGCACTAGAGCGCCCACGGTATAAGGTCCATTCAGATTTCGATCACAAGCGCTATAGCCCGCAAGATGATGCCCCTCGGGACAGACGGCATGAAAGAAGCCCAGACTCTTTCCGTGCCCATCGCTGTGCCTGGCTTCGTGAAACAGGGTACTGAGCCTGGCCAGTGACTTGGCCATCGAGTCCTGAGGACTCTTGGGCAAGCGCTTCTCAAACAGATAAAATAGGCCTTCTCCGATCTGAACTACACCCACGCGAGGAGAGGTCATACGGACATCGTCCACCCCAGGAATTTTCAAACCTGAAAGGGTATGCTGCTCTTTACCCTTAAAATAAGCAGATACCCCTATATTGGACATGATTACTTTGGCAGAACTGTTCCCACCAGTGTGTTTTGTGGCCTTTTCAAAGACAGGAACGTCATTTAAATTTTCATAGGAATATGAGGGCTCTGCGATAAAAAGCGCTTCATTAAATTTAAAGCTCTCGCCTACCACGTACTGAACGCGATCCTCCAACCACCCCTCGAGCTTGCCTGAATCAACGGCATCCGTATGCATGATCTCGAGCAATTTCGAATCCGGATTTTCAACAGAAAGCGTCTTCAGCAATTGCAAATCGCGACTTAAAAGCAGTTTTTGATTTCTAGGCACGTTACTTGTGATTCGAATGCTCCGAGCAAAAGTGTCGTTAGGAACTAAAGTCGTGATTAAAGCTAAAAATAAAAAAACCCACACAATGCAATGCGTTATACCGACTGCGCTGCCTTTTGTCAACCAGGGATGTTTTTTTAAACAAAGTCCCCGCGCTTGATTTTCTCGACAATAATTTTTTCTGGCATCGTCGGATCGCGCGGATCCACCGTAAAGTAGGCCTGTTGCTCGCAGCGGCGCTTGTTTTCGAGCAACCACTTTAAAATCTGGGCAAGCCCTTTATTGCGTTTATCGTGAAAAAAAGGGTCGTTTTTGAGTGCATCTTGCGCCTTCTTAAGCGCCCGCCCCTCTTGAGCGTCATGTTCTTTCACAGGATAGTCGTTCAAATCATACTTTTTGATGTCTTCAGGCAGAACCCCTAAAAACTGCACATCGGGTGCCGAAAAATCAGAATTCCGAATCAGGGAGGCCGCCGAGCCGGCTTTGAGCGTCCTAAAAATATTCTGAACCGTATAGGCGTCGAGATCCCCAAAGAAGTAAAGTGGGACCTTAAGCTGATCTTGAATCAGCTTACACCAACCCCGAACTGCATTAGAGGGAACCCCCTGCGCACCCATCAAAATACAATTATGTCTTTTGGTAAACCCATTCGCAACCAGGGTATTGGCCGTGCCCTCAGACTCGACGATCAAGCCAAATTCTATTTTTTTCCTTGCCGATAGCTTCAGGCTCTGCGGACGATTCTTAGGCTGAAAAGGAGAGGTGCCCAGCTTCGAAAGATCAATCACCGCCTTATCCCCATCAGTCAATGTCTCAGTCACGACCAATTGCTGTGAGTAAGTCTGCCCCCCTCGATCATTGGCGTAGCAATTGACCTCTTCGCGATAGCACTCGAGCATTTCGCAGATAAAGTCGATGGTTGAATCCGACTCATCCTGATCGGCAAAATCAAGGGGCTTGAGTGCCGAGTTATGCTTAATTTCACCTTTACTAATGTAATAAAGTTCTCTCTTAGTGTTCACCGCCCCGGTCTCGAGGTTTCTGAGTAAAATCTCTAACATGAAAATCGCGCGAGACATTTTCTTAACCGAACTGACATTGAGCTCGGTAGCCACTTTTTTTGGGCCAGGGGTCAAATAACCAACCTTATGATTGTACTTTGCGTTATCGAGCGAACACTTAGTCGCATAAAGAACTGGCCGCTTCGCCTTTTCTAGATCTGCTAAAAGACGGCTGCAAAGTTCTTTGCTGAGGTTCGGAATTGCCTGATCAGTGCTTGCCATTGAAAAGCCTCATTCTACTTTTAAAGTCGATTTTGAGAGAATGTCTTCGCCAAAGAGCCCAAGCTGCTCTGGCCCGTCTAAGCGCTGTTGCGGCGTTTTTTTCCTGGCTTTGACAGCTTCGGCAGGAGCTGGGGTCGCGCGCTCTTTCTCGACCTCAAGCAGCTCATGGGCCTCTTTTAACTCTTGCTCAGTAGCTCGCGCATCACGCCCTAGGATCTTAATCAAACCCTCTTCTGCCCGTTTTTTCCGTGAGTCAGAAGCTTTCGAAATCCGACAAAGCCCCTCTACAAGGATGGGGCCGAATTGTTCGATATGGCGGATTTTTTCTTCGAGCTCATTGGCCTTGGTTTCGCGATTGAGATGCCGTGACAAGCGTTGTCCTGCCTGAATTAAAGTTCTCCTGATTTCTTCAACCAGCTCATCAGACGCATCAATGGTCTCCTTGGATGCATTTTTGAATTTGATGAACGGAGAAACCACGCTCACTGCAATGATATAAGGTCCTTGAGGGAGAGTGTCCCGCGATTGAGCGAGCCCATAGGCGCGCCAATTGACGGATTGGATCGACTTAACGATCGCACAGGCGGATTTGTCAAACTGCAACGGCACTCGATTGGCAAACCGGAGCACTTGCACTGAGGTGTCGGGATCAATGCCCCTTTCAAGCAAGCGAGCAATGGCTACCTCAACCTGGACTGGCTTGAAATCACAAATTGTGGGTTTGCGAGTGACCACTGAAAAAAAATCTACAGCTCCAAGTC
>JAHFAC010000293.1 GCA_023250755.1 Bacteriovoracaceae bacterium
CAGCTAATTTCACCAATAAATTTCATGAGCCACCTAGTCCAGTTGCAGTTTATACATACGATGCTACACTACTCGCCTTAGATCATATTTGTAATAACCTTGATCCCCTCTATTTTGATCTAAAAAAAATGCAAAAACTCCCTCTTCTCAGAAGGTATGAAGGCATAAGTTCGAGTGGAAATTATCTGAGTAAAATATTTCTACTAAAACTTAAAACCAATGGAGAACTCACCCATGCTCAAATCCGAAAAATTTAACCACTTGAAAATTAAAAAACTGGCTTCACCCTATAAGTACGTTCTTTTTCAGGATTCTGCTTCATTTTGGGAAGGTGTAGAATTATTAAAAATACAGTCCAGCTCAGAACCTTACTTCTTATTTCACCATGAAAGTGATCACTCCATGATGGTGACCGCAGACCTAAATTTGCTCGGATCAAAAGAAGAGACGGGATGGAGAGCACTTCAAATCGTCGGTGATATGCCCTTTGGAACTGTTCAGGGACTTATTGCAGAAATCTCAGAGTCACTTAGAAAAGAAGGTCTGGGATTATGCGTAATCTCAACCTTCTTGACAGATTTCTTTTTCATTAAAAATGCTGTCTTTGATGAAGCAATTCGGATTCTTAAAAAGGATAGCTGGGATTTTTTAGAGTGAGTAAATTAAAAAATCAACGGCTCTCGATTGATGCGCTTATTGGCTCTTTGGTTTCAAGACTGAGAAGCTATGGTTTTTGCCTGTTTGTGTCATTAAGTCTTTTCTATTCAGCACTCGTTCTCCAGGAGTCTCATAAGGCGGTCTGTTCGGTGGTTCAAGCCAAATTAGATTCTTTCGCTGGACCGCTAGCCCGAGAACTGACCCTAGGAGAAGTAAATACCTCAAACGCGATTTTTGCCAAACTCAAGCAAGACATAGTCCAGTTGGGTGTTTCTGCGAATTTAAAGCTAACCCCTAAGAATGAAACCCTTGGTGCTGATAAAAATGTCCAATGCCAAGCTTATATTTTAAAAACAAATATTCAATATCCGCTTCATTTCGGAGGGGTAAATTTAGGATCAATTTCTGGATCAATCACTTATTTTTCAATTACACAGTGGGGACTAACCCTTGCTTTAATCTTTTTAATTTTTACAATTTCATTAAAAATTGTTGGCCTCCAATTGACAAAAAAACTAAAATCAATGGTCATTGACCCTATTCGTTTATTGTCTGAGGATAAAATATTATCGCCAGATGTAAATTTCCCGGTCGAGGTGCTTGAAATACAGGAAAACATTCTACAGCTTAAGGCAAAAATTTTAGAAAAAGAAAGATTAAATTTTTCCCTCATTAAAACTCAAGAATTAACTCACCTTGCCGAACAGGTCTCCCATGATATCCGCTCACCACTTGCAGCACTTGGCGTGGTAGAACAGGATCTCGAAGGGCTCTCCGAAGAAAAGCGAATATTAATCCGGAGTGCGATTCGTCGGATCAGAGACATCGCTAACAACCTCCTTGAAAGTAATCGCGCAACGGCAAGACAAGAAAAAGCTGCCGTCACTCAGGAATTATTTTCTATCGAGCTGATTCCAGTTTTTATTGATTCAATGATCAGCGAAAAACGCCTGCAATTCAAATCTAAACCAGAGATTGAAATTGAGTCGGTTTGTCATTCTAATTTTTTGTCTAATTTTTCGCCTAATTTTTACGGAATTTTTGCAAAAATCCAACCTACTGAATTTAAACGAGTGCTTTCAAATCTCATCAATAACTCAGTCGAGGCACTCAATAAACAAGGGCGGATCGAGGTTAACCTGAGCGCTAAGGCACATGAACTCGTCATTCGAATTCGTGACAGCGGAAGAGGCATCCCATCCGACATCCTTCCTCGCCTCATGCAACGAGGGGAAACATACGGAAAAAAAGAGGGAACAGGACTGGGTCTCTTTCATGCAAAAACCACCCTGGAATCCTGGGGCGGAGGAATTGAGATTTCATCTCATCCGCCAGAGGGGACCACTGTTACACTCCGACTCCCACAAGCCGAACCACCCCCGTGGTTTGTTTCTTCCATTGTAATTAAGCCAGAATCATCGATAGCCATTTTGGATGACGACCCGTCCATTCATCAAGTTTGGAAGAGTCGATTTAGACCCTTGGAGCTGTCAAATCGTCATATTACTGTGAACCATTTCTCCACACCCAATGAATTAGAAAAGTGGCTTACTACAAACCCCATCATCTGGGACCAAACCCTTTATCTGATTGACTATGAGCTCATAGGCCAATCCCTCACAGGTCTAGATATTATTCACCGGCAGGGAATTCAGAATCAAAGCATCCTTGTTACAAGCCGTTTTGACGATCCAGCAATCCGAGAGCGCGCTGAAAAGCTCGGGGTGCGATTGATTCCGAAGGGCCTTGCACCGTACGTCCCGATTTCTGTGGACTCCCGCCTAAACCAGCTTTCGCCTCTCTAAAATCTTTAAAAACGAACGACCCCTGAAATCCTCGATTGAAAGACCTGTGGCTAAAGCCTCGCTCTCAGTAATGGCGCCACAGCTAATTCCGCGCAAAAAGAAATTCAAAAGTCCCTGACCGGTGGCTGCATCGTCAAAGATGTCTCCCGAAAGCGTGGCCTTTGCCGCTTTATCGACAAACGCTTTGAGGCGCTGACCCGCGGGCTCCAGGCTCTCCAAAAAGAACGAATAAACTGCAGCATACCGAATCGGAATTTGCCCTGGATGCAGGTCCCAACCTTGATAATAGCCATTGGCCAAGGAGTGACGAATATTAGAATAGCTCAGCCTCCACGCCCGATGGATCACAGCCTCATTTTCAGCCTTCTGCTCACGGGTCAAGGCACCTCCCGGAGGAGCTCGGTGAGACCCCACCGGCATCACATTAGTCGCGCCATCTGAAAGAAGAACGGGACTCCCTGCCAGAGAAACTTGCATCACTTGCTTGGCAAAGTCACAAACCGGGCTCATCATCGACTGATAAGCTGCAGTAATATTGCAAAGAGCAGTGTAATCATAAGTGCCAAAGTGAGCACCCACGCAACGCCCCTCAAGCGCCTCTACAAAACGACGCAAAGGAGAAGCCCCGCTCTCATCCAAAATCGATTGAGGGGTCTCGACCATGAGTTCCACTTTTACCGATCCAGGTTTGAGGCCGTTTTGCTTCTCAATCAAAGTTAAGAACTGATTCAAAGCCCGGCTTTGCTCGACAATCGTAATTTTAGGCAAGGTGACGACAAAGTTCTCGGGCAATTGGTCGCCAGTTTTTTCAAATAACGCGCTTAAAAAAAGATCCAACGTCCGCACACTCCGCTCAGCGCACTCTTCGCTTAAGGGCTTGATGCGGATTCCGATAAAAGGAGGTAGGGATTTTTCCTTCATCCCCTTGGCAACCTCGAGAGCGGCTGACTGCGCATGCCCGTCTTCTTCGGAATCAGGTCGGCTCCCGTAGCCATCTTCGAAATCAATTCGAAAATCCTCCACAGCCTCGCGTTTTAACTTTTCCACCACTCTTGAGTAAACGGTACCCCAAAGAGAGACATCCGCGCG
>JAHFAC010000294.1 GCA_023250755.1 Bacteriovoracaceae bacterium
TTCTTTTTCGTTTGTAGCTCTGGCATGTAAAAAAGCGCAGAATGCAAATGTCATCCTGTTTGGCGAGGTGGGCTCGATGACAGGATCGGAGGCCACCTTCGGAACGTCCACCCATAATGGAATTGAATTGGCGATTCGAGAAATTAACGCATCAGGAGGCGTTAAGGGCAAACAAGTTCAAGTCGTTTCGCTCGATGATCAAGGTAAGCCCGAAGAGGCTGCCACTGCTGTGACTAAATTGATTACTCAAAACAAGGTAAGCGCTATCCTAGGTGAAGTGGCGAGCTCTCGAAGTTTGGCGATGGCACCTATTGCTCAGCAAAATAAAATCCCAATGCTCACCCCCTCGTCAACCAATCCCAAGGTTACCGAACAGGGGGATTATATTTTTCGTGTTTGCTTCATCGACCCCTTTCAAGGACAGGTGATGGCCAAATTTGCCCTGGAAACTTTGAAAATTAAAAAAGTGGCGATCATGAGAGACATCAAAAATGATTACAGTGTGGGATTAGCAAATTTCTTTACTGAGACATTCAAAAAGGGCGGGGGTGAGATTTTAGTGGATCAGAGCTATAGCTCAGGTGATATCGACTTTAAATCGCAACTCACGTCGATTCGGACTAAAAATCCCGAGGCCATTTTTGTTCCAGGCTATTATACTGAAGTCGGCCTGATTGCTCGCCAAGCCCGTGAGCTGGGGATTAAGTCGCCCCTTCTGGGCGGAGATGGCTGGGATTCACCCAAGTTAAAGGAAATCGGTGGAGTGGCGATGGAGGGTTCATTTTTTTCCAACCACTACTCAGAAGAAAACCAATCTCCCCAAGTTCAAAATTTCATTAAAAACTTTAAACAAGTATTTGGAGCAGTGCCCGACGGCCTTGCTGCCATGGGGTATGATGCGGCTCGTGTGATGGCCGATGCAATGAACCGCTCAAAAAGCTTGGCGTCTTCTGATATTCGAGAAGCGCTTGCCTCAACTAAGAATTATCCGGGAGTGACAGGTCAGATCACGATTGATGAAAAACGTAATGCAGTGAAGTCCGCCGTTGTTCTTAAAGTGGCAGCGAGTGGATTCAAGTACCAAACCACGATTAACCCCTAAGGTGTCATGCTAGAGTTTATTCAGCATGTAGTAAATGGGCTTTCTCTTGGGAGTATTTATGCGCTAATCGCGCTTGGGTACACCATGGTTTTCGGTATTCTTCAGCTGATTAATTTTGCCCACGGCGATGTTTACATGCTGGGAGCGTTCATTGGCATGTATTGCTCTCGCCATTTTGGTTTTGCGGACCACCCCTCGCTGGGTTCACTCATCTTTGTGATGGCTTGCTCTATGGTGGGGTGTGCGATGATGGGTTTTCTGATTGAACGGTTTGCCTACCGTCCGCTCAGAAAATCACCAAGAATCAATGTTCTGATTACGGCAGTGGGTGTTTCGTTGTTTCTAGAGTTTTCGGGTCAGCTCCTGTTTGGGTCGGATCCAAAATTTTTTCCACAAATTTTTCAGCCGCAAGGAAATTGGGCAATTGGTGAGCTTAAGATCAACCCTCTGCAGGTCATCGTCTTTGTCATCTCGATTGTTTTGATGTCCGTTCTTCAATGGGTTATTTTTAGGACTCGCTTGGGGCGTGCGATGAGAGCCGTGAGTTTTAACCATGATTTAGCGAGCCTGATGGGGATCCCCACGGATCGCGTGATTTCCTACACTTTTATGCTGGGCTCTGCTCTTGCGGGCGCAGCGGGTGTGCTAGTCGGTTTGGTTTATCCCAAGATCGAACCCTTGATGGGGGTCATGCCGGGCCTGAAGGCGTTTGTTTCAGCTGTTTTGGGTGGCATCGGAAATGTAACCGGAGCAGTAGTCGGAGCGTTGACATTAGGTCTAGCTGAAGAATTTTTAGTAGGCTATTGGGCCTCTACTTATCGGGACGCACTGGCATTTGGGATTTTAATTTTAATTTTACTTTTCAAGCCAACCGGGCTTTTTGGAACCCGCCGTACAGAGAAGGTATGAAGAAAATTCATCCACAAGGATCCCCACAAAGTCTTCACGGATTTCAGACCCTCCCTGTTTGGGGGCTGGTCTTGGGGTTGATTGGATTGCTTCATTGGGGGATCGTAGATCTGATTGATCCCTATTACTTCAGCATTCTGATGTACGCAGGGGTCAATATTATTCTTGCGGTGAGCCTTAACCTCGTCAATGGCTTTACGGGTCAATTTTCAATGGGACATGCAGGCTTTATGTCTGTTGGAGGCTATATTTCCGCATTTTTGACCACTACCCTAGCTAATCAAAACCCTACCCTTTTATCATCGCCCCTGCTTGGCACTGGTATTTTTTTAGCGACTCTGATTGCAGGAGGGCTAGGAGCCAGTGCCGTAGGATACCTTGTTGGACTGCCGTCTCTCAGACTCAAAGGCGACTATCTGGCAATCGTGACATTAGGGTTTGGTGAGATCATCCGCGTAGGGGTTCTCAATATCGATGCCATTGGCGGTGCACGCGGTATGCCTAATATTCCGCCACTCACTACCTTTGGACTCTTATACTCTTTTGTTTTGCTCACTGTATTTATGATTTGGAGACTCATCAACTCAGCGCACGGGAGAGCTTTTCTTTCTGTCCGAGAAGATGAGATCGCAGCTGAAGCCATGGGGGTCAATACGACCCAAGCGAAAGTCCGGGCTTTTGTTTTAGGCGCTTTTTTTGCGGGGGTAGCAGGCGGCTTGTTTGCCCATTATTTGCGTTATCTCAATCCGCAAACTTTTGACTTTAACCGTAGTTTTGAAATCATTATCATGGTGGTTCTAGGTGGAATGGGGAGCATTACGGGCTCTGTTGTTGCAGCCCTATTTTTAACCATTCTGCGCGAAGCCTTAAGGCCTTTACAGGAGATTACCCGGCTTGATTTTAGAATGGTGATTTACTCTCTCCTCTTGATTGTATTGATGTTGACCAAACCTAACGGATTATTTGGAACGAAAGAGTTTACTGCTTTTCTACCTGCCTGGTTAAGACGGAAATTAACCGGAAAGGAGCGTGAGGCATGAGCACAAAACAATCTGCTTTGGCCCCCTATGCGCTTCAGATCAAAAATCTCACCATGCAGTTTGGTGGTTTGAAGGCAGTGTCTGATCTCACGCTAAGTGTTCCTCCAGGAATGATCTTTGGTCTCATAGGTCCCAATGGTGCAGGTAAAACAACGGTTTTTAATATGCTCACCGGCGTTTATCAGCCTACCGCCGGAACTATTCGTACGCCAAGTACGGACCTAGTGGGGCTTAAGCCCTATGAGATCACAGAAAAAGGCTTGGCACGAACTTTTCAAAATATTCGACTCTTTAAAGATCTCACTGTCCTGCAAAATGTGATGATTGCCATGGATCATGATCCGATCCGACGCCGCCATGGTTTGCTTGCCTCGGTGTTTCGCACTCGCCAGGTAGTGATGGATGAAGAGACACAAGAGGCTCAGGCCTCCGAGTTGCTTGGGATCTTTCAACTAAGTGACCGAAAGTTTGAGCTGGCCCGGAACCTCCCCTATGG
>JAHFAC010000295.1 GCA_023250755.1 Bacteriovoracaceae bacterium
TGCAGCCTGGATTGCCGAGTCTGAAAAAAAAGGAACTGTTCCGCTGCTTGAGAGATGCTGTCAGAACTGCACGAAAACAAGGCTTCGGAGTCACCCACTTTGCGATTCTCTCCAATCACATGCACCTGATTCTGGAACCCCAAAAAAGCGGAGTCGGCCGGCTTTTTCAAAGCCTGTGCATCTCTTTTGCCAAGCGCCTTAATAAGAAGCTTGTTAGAACCGGCGCCGTCTTCTTAGAGCGCTACCACATTCATGTGCTGAAAACTCCGATTGAGGTCCGTAATGCATTAGCCTATGTGCTCACCAACGAATCCAGGCACCGACTGCGACCCATCACCCGAGCCACGACCTTCACCGTCCGACTCGATCCGTTTTCGTCTGCCTTTCGATTTGAGGCGTGGAAACCCCTCTTCGGCTTCAAGGTAGAATTTGAATTTTTAGGCTGGACTCTAGATTCTATGGAGAGGTGGTTTGATGAGATTCTAGTGCCCGCAAGGACATGGCTGCTCAAACAGGGATGGCAGCCCTCGAGCTAAGCCCTGTAGGGAAGCACCTCTGCAACCAAAATCAGGCAGATAGCCTAATGCCCCGCCCCCTGTATGGGTTCACGATAGGTCTCTGCTGCGCATCGTGGTCCACCATATAAGCAGAAATAATCATAGGCCGACGCCATTGGGATTACATCGTAACCGAGTGAGCGATAAATATCGAACGTCTCTTTGTCCAGTTGAGGAACGCCCATTTCAGGAACAATCGCATGGTGGCCGGATAAAATTGAATTTGTGTAATTAAATATATCCTGTTCCTCTAAATTACCTATTTCTAACATAGTGAGACCCGGAACTCGCTGAGTCGCGTAACCCATTGCACGAAGTCGCCGTTCAACAAACTCCAACTGTTTTTCGCGATATTGAACACGAGGCAAAACACGATCTATCTTTTTAAAAGATAAACCATTGCCGTAGCCTGGATCAGACGCTTTGAGTCCTAGCGCTATTCGTGAGATCTTCTCATATCCTTGCTCACTAGACGCTTGGTTGTGTGGAATACCCAGCATCGTTTCTAGAGCCATTCGGGGTGACTCTAAAAGAATCACTTCTTTTCCAGTATGACGATCCCTGACTACAGCCATAGTCAGATCAATATGAAAAGTGATCGGAAGCAGCGAACCGTTATCGGAGGGAGCCCCCACTTCAAAAACCGGTTTCCCAAACTCAGTCGAAAGAGCCTTGAGTGCCTCATCCCTAGAAATTTGAAAATCCTCCATTGCCATGTGGACAGCATCAGGCCCAAGAAAAACATGTTTTTCACCCACAATAATATCCCCACCTTCAAAGCGAAAAGCACTTTTAGAAAGATTCACCAGGGAGCCCTGCTGGAGACTGAACAAAGGTAAAAAATATTTGGACAGCTCTCTACCAGACGCCATCCGCTTAGGCATCACAGCTTCTGCCCCATTTAAAGTTGGCTTGGATGCATCTTGTGCCCACCAATTCATCCCTTCATATGTGGCCATAATCATTTTAATTCGCTTTTGAAGTGACTCGGGCATTGCCTCAATAAGGCTAAGTGTCTTATTGAATAGACTTGGTGAAGTAACAATCCAGAGCTCTAATTTTTGAATTTTTTCCAATACAGTCTGATAATCTTTTAATAGTTTTTCAGTAGGATCATGAATACGAATCGCCTTAAGTGGTTGGTCTCCATTTTCCAATGCGAGTTGATTCGGATAAGGATTCTGATAACGAAACTCGCCCGTCTTATGATCATAAAACCTCCTCCCTCTCGCCGGAATCCCAATTTCTCTAAGCGCTGCATCAGTGACTGGAAAGCCCTCAAACGCACGATCTCGAACAGTTCTACCCAGAATCTGTAAAGGTCTGTAGCGTTCCGCAATATTAACAAGAGCTGAAAGCTCATTCAGACTTGCCGGCTGAAAACTCGTGAAGTCCGCATAATATTCTTTTTTTCGATCATGATTTAGTACGGTAGCGATGCAGCTTTTTACTTTTCCAAAAATGCCGATCAGATCAGCTTGAGCTGACCCCACAGGATACAGACTCAGTGAAATGAAGAGACATAGTTTGCTCCTATAATGACGAAAGTTCTCTTGATGCAGCATTCCACTTGATTATCCAGTTAAAATTCCAGAAAAGAAAGCGTTCAAGGAATAGAAGCCAAAGGATTAAATTTCGCCAACTTCGTCAGCGCCCCGCTCAATCCTTCATAGATCGCCTTCACCTGTTCTGGCTTCCAGTGATTTCGATCCCCACGAATGAACGAAGTCTTGTCGACTCGGTTGTCGAAGCGCGAGAGAGGCAGGTAATAATTTCTTCCGCCCACCTTCACCGAAACAGTCCCAGGACGATCCGAATATGACTCAAGCCACTCCATATCATCACAGCCATATTCACCCAACATGACATCGATCGGAACTCCGTGATGCAGAATTGACCCCGGATCATTGGGATCGGCCCGATCAGCATTCTTGCGCCGTGACTCTTCGGGCGTCACCCAGACATAAAGAATCCGTGCTTTGGAAAGAATTTTTTCAGACAGCATGCTGAGCGAATATCGATAGCCATAAGGCGCCTGGAGCGGTAACTGGGAGCCTTGTGCACCTCCGCGAGCAAATTCGATGACCACTGTCTTTCCCTTGAGATCTTGAGTGGAGTTTGCGTTCTTTTCACGCAAAAGATCCTGGCACTCCCGCTCGAGTGCATCCCCAACAGCGGCCCACAGCCCGGGCTCAAGTGCCTTCAATCGAGTTGGGGCGCCCGCTGCAAATGAAGCCGAATCTAAGCGCTCCATGAAATATCCCGCCGCGGACTTGGGCTGGTAGGTTTTCTGCTCCAGCAAATCTTCGTAATCCTCATTCACCAGAGCGATTAAAGTCCCCCAATCACAGCCATTTTTGAAGGGTTTGTCAGAACTCGAAAAATAAATCCGCGCTCCCCCTCTCGCTGCCACTTCGTCATCGATCCGCCTCATCAGATGGACATACGGAAAATCATCGAGCTGCACCGTTGAACCGAGATGAAAATCACGCTGACACTCTTGGGGTGAAAGTCCGGCCAAGAATTTCCGAATCTCAGACTTTCCGGACGCCGGCAACGCCAATAAAAGAATGGTTTCTATGGTCCCAGAGTTTACGACTTGTGCAGAATTCATAAATCCCCCTCACACGACTTATAATGGGGATCTACGGCAGGGCAAGATCAAAGACGTAACTTACAGTAGAAAACACAATACTTGATTATTTATCTTTATTTTATATTAATTACGTCTGGATATGGACTCCTTGGGTCCCGAAATCAGTCTGAATCATCAAGAGAGGGTTGGACTGCGGACGGTGGGGTTTGAACTGGGCTTGGTGTGTCAAAATATGCCAATAGATTGACGGCTATAGATCAAGTGAAGTCATACACCAAGTCTTCTGTGGGTGCGCTGCGCGATTCTACAATCAGATTTTCAGCAGTAGTTATGACTCGATTAGTTATGATTCAATTAGTTAAAATTATGTCGGTTTTATACCGATCAATAGG
>JAHFAC010000296.1 GCA_023250755.1 Bacteriovoracaceae bacterium
GCGAGGCTGGTTTTGACCCAAGGCTTGACTTGAAGTCCGTGACGAACGGGGTTTCGGGCCAGCAATCCGGCGGCAACTAAGACAGAGGGATTTGAAGTATTGGTGCAGCTTGTGATGGCGGCAATCACGACGGAGCCGTGACAAAGTTGGTACGAGATTCCATCGGGTTGTTTGACGGCGACACATTTTCCGAGAACGCCCAGTGCTTCATCAGGATGCGAGCTGGCCAGTTCGGGAGCTAGCCTCACAGGACTCCCGCCCTCGCTCAGCCAGCGGGTCAGGGCTGTTTTATCCAGAGTCGCAGTTTCTTTTTCTTTGTAAGCAGCCAAAGATTTGCGAAAAGAAGCCCGAACTTGCCTGAGTGGAACACGATCTTGAGGTCGAGCAGGGCCGGCTAGACTGGGTTCGACGGTAGAGAGATCGAGCTCTGCTGTATCAGAATAGTGGGGATCAGGTTGGTTCTTTGAATACCAGAGTCCTTGTTCCTTATAATAGGCCTCGATCAGCGCGACTTTTTCTTCTCGACCGGTTAGGCGGATATAGTTCAGGGTGACTTCATCGACCGGAAAAATTCCGATCGTGGCTCCATACTCAGGGGCCATGTTTGCGATCGTCGCGCGATCGGCCAGGCTTAAGTGAGCCAACCCCGGTCCGTAAAATTCGACAAACTTTCCAACGACCCCTTTTTTTCTCAGGAGTTGAGTCACCGTTAGGACCAAGTCAGTCGCGGTGGTTCCGATCGAGAGTTTGCCAGTCAGTTTAAATCCTACAACTTGAGGAATGAGCATGGAACAGGGTTGGCCAAGCAGGGCTGCTTCGGCTTCAATTCCACCTACACCCCAACCTAGGACACCTAGGCCATTGATCATCGTGGTGTGAGAGTCGGTGCCTACTAGTGTATCGGGGTAGACCCAGGTTTTTCCGTTCCCATTTTCTTCTGCCGTCATGGCGACATGGGAGAGGTATTCGAGATTGACTTGGTGAACAATTCCCGTATCAGGAGGAACCACCCTAAAGTTTTGGAAAGCACCCTGTCCCCAGCGAAGAAACTGGTAGCGCTCCCGGTTTCGATCAAATTCCATACTTGCATTGATTCTGAGTGCGTCTGAAGTTCCGTACTGATCTACCTGAACAGAATGATCAATCACTAGGTCCGCCGGTTGAAGGGGATTGATTCGCCTAGGATCCCCCCCGAGTTTTTTAAGGGCTGCCCGCATGGCGGCCAAATCGGCTACTGCTGGGACTCCAGTAAAGTCTTGGAGGAGAACGCGGGCTGGCATAAATTGAATTTCATAATCTGGGGCGGCTTTCGGGTTCCAATGGGTCAGGGCTTCGATGTCCTTCTTTTTAACGACCACGCCATCCTCATATCGAAGTAGATTTTCCAGAAGAATCTTGAGCGAGAAGGGAAGATGACTCATGTCTATCCCCTGAGCTTTCGCAAGAACAGGTAGGGAGTGGTAGTGATAATTCTTTCCACTGTGATTCAGTGAGGTTTGGGTCCCAAAGCTATTGAGATTTTTCATAGGATTTTAAAATTACTCCTCAAAGGTAGGATTTGACAACCTCTTTTGGCTCATTTATGACTCTGAGAGACATTAAACATCACCTCAAAAAAGGATAAACGATGCGACAGAATAAATTTGTTTCTGCAATCAGTGTTCTTGCGTTGATTGCTGCGGCTTTCGGGTTTGTCGGGTTGGGTGGAAGCGCTGCTTTCGCCAGTGAAGCGGAGCTTCATATCCCGGAGTTGACTTCTACTTATATGATTTTTGGTCAAAGTGTGGCTGGAACCACGATTTTAGGTTGGGGAATGGTGGTTGCGCTCCTCGGGATGGTTTTTGGGTGGGTCGAATTTCGAAAAATTCGTGCCCTGCCGGCACATCAGTCGCTTCTTGATGTTTCACACGTGATTTATGAGACCTGCAAGACCTACTTGTTTCAGCAGGGAAAATTTTTAGTGGTTCTTGAAGGCTTTATTGGCCTTTGTATTTTTTATTATTTTTTTGGTTTACAGCACATGGAGTTGCCGCGGGTGCTTTTGATTCTGCTCTGGTCGGTGCTCGGAATTTTGGGCTCTTTCGGTGTGGCTTGGTTTGGGATTCGCATCAATACTTATGCGAATAGTCGTACCGCATTCGCCTCTCTCCAAGGCAAGCCCTACCCCGTGATGGATATTCCGCTTCGCTCTGGGATGTCGATCGGCGTGCTCTTGATTTGCGTTGAGTTGTTGATGATGATTTTCATTTTACTCTTTATTCCACGCGAAAGTGCGGGCGCCTGTTTTATAGGATTTGCAATTGGTGAGTCGCTGGGCGCTTCGGCACTGAGAATCTGCGGTGGAATTTTCACTAAAATCGCAGATATCGGCTCTGACTTGATGAAGATTGTTTTCAATATCAAAGAAGATGATGCGCGAAACCCGGGAGTCATTGCAGACTGTACCGGGGATAATGCAGGAGACTCGGTGGGCCCAACGGCTGACGGGTTTGAGACTTATGGAGTCACCGGCGTGGCTCTCATTAGTTTCATCGTCTTGGCGGTGGGAATGGGCATGGCTCCAGACGGCAAATTAGCTTTGATGCCGGGTGGAACTGAAATTCAAAGCAAGTTCATTGTTTGGATTTTTGCCATGCGCGTATTGATGATCATTACTTCCATTGCCTCGTACTGGCTCAATGGGGCCCTTTCGAGAGCGCGTTTTGCTAACGCTTCTCACTTTAATTTTGAAGATCCTCTCACTTCTTTGGTGTGGATTACCTCCTTGGTGTCGATTGGCGTGACCTATGGCGTGAGTCATTTGCTCATTGGAGATATGGGGCCAGACCTATGGTGGAAGCTTTCGACCATCATTAGTTGCGGTACTTTGGCGGCTGCGGTGATTCCGGAGTTGACCAAGGTTTTTACCTCGGCCAAGTCCAAGCATGTTGCTGAAATCGTTTCGGCCTCTCGCGAAGGGGGCGCTTCGTTGACCATTCTTTCTGGATTAGTTGCAGGTAATTTCAGTGCCTTCTGGAAGGGGATGACCTTTGTCGGTTTGATGCTTATCGCCTTTTTGACCAGCAAAGCGGGATTGGATGCTTATATGGTTTATCCCGCAGTCTTTGCTTTTGGTCTCGTGGCCTTTGGCTTTCTCGGTATGGGGCCTGTGACAATTGCCGTCGATAGTTATGGTCCAGTAACGGACAATGCTCAATCGGTTTTTGAACTTTCACAGATCGAAACCACTCCGGGCGCCGCGGCTGAAGTAGAGAGGCAGTTTGGATTTAAGCCAGATTTTCATCAGGGCAAACTCTTTCTTGAGGAGAATGACTCAGCTGGGAATACTTTTAAGGCCACGGCTAAGCCAGTCTTGATTGGAACGGCTGTCATCGGGGCAACTACAATGATTTTTTCGATCATTCTGCTGATGAATTTGAAGCTCGATCTGCTCGATCCACGTGTATTGCTCGGGCTGATTACCGGGGGTGCTGTGATTTACTGGTTCACCGGTGCTTCGACTCAGGCGGTGACCACGGGAGCTTAT
>JAHFAC010000010.1:0-556 GCA_023250755.1 Bacteriovoracaceae bacterium
ACTTGGATTTCAAGATCCCCACCTGTTCCATTCAACAGCTTGGTACCATTGAATTCTGTTGAATGGGAGATCCGGTCGATTTCAGATTTGAGAGCTTGGACTTCCTTATTGATGAAGCCCCGCTCTGGGTCACCGATGGTATCCGAAGACCCTTGGATGGAGAGTTCGCGAAGACGGATCAGAATATTGCTGATCTCGTTCATTCCGCCTTCTGCCACCTGAACCAAGCTGATGCCGTCGTTAGCGTTACGGCTCGCTTGTTTCATGCTGCGGACATGAGATTTTAATCGTTCACTGATTGCAAGCCCTGCAGCGTCGTCTCCTGCGTGGTTAATTCTTGAACCAGAAGAGAGTCGCTCCAAGGATCGGTTTTGAAGTTCACTGTTATTGTGCAAGAATCGCTGAGCTGACAGCGCCTGCACGTTCGTTGCGATACGTAAACCCATTTTAGCCTCCTCGTTTGATCATACTTTCCTCCTCCTTGGTCTTTGCTTTACGTCTTAGGCAATCCCTGCCTACTGACAACTCACTCATCGGTGAGGCCTTGACGGACTTT
>JAHFAC010000010.1:566-14458 GCA_023250755.1 Bacteriovoracaceae bacterium
TACTGTATTAAATAAGTCAGACTTTTGTCTGATTTTGTTAGTCAGGTGCTCTTGGAATTTCCTATTCCTTTCAAAGAAAGACCGAAACCAGCAGGCAGTTTTTGCCGATGGGTGGAGTGATGATTTACTCTGCGGCCACACCTGTTCTAAGATTCACAAAAGTTTTTTTTTCTCGATGTGCACTTTTCATCTTCTTAGTTGGAATGGGAAGTTGTCGTTCTCCTTTGGCAGAGATTTGTTCTAATGAATTACCCCAGTTTTCCAAGCAAATGGAAGCGGCAGTGCTGGCACTGGGCCCGTGGTATTCTTTGCCCGCTTCGGGTGAACGTCGCTTGGCTTCAGAAGGAGTTTCTTCGGCGTCTGAAATGCTGGAGAAAGATCGACAGAGTTGGATCCATTGGACAGAAAAAAATCTTAAGGAGATCCAGGGGCATTTAGATGGGCTTGAACAAGAAGAAGTCGAGAGAAACTCGCTTAAGGAGTTTGCTAGCATTGCCAATGAGTTGGTCATTTTTCATGGTTATGCACAATTGGGTGATGCGGAGCGGATGGTCGGATTACTGAAGCAAATCCAGCAGACTGCCCTCAAGGCGCAAAGAGAGCTTTGCTCGAAGAACTCTGGAACCCCGTAATGAGTCATGGTACGGGGGGGGAATGCACGAAAAATTTCATTGTCGTCGGTGTGAACGCGGGTCAGCTGGACGTCGTCCTTTTAAAATGCAGGGTGCGAGTCCGCACTACGCTCCTGACTTGCCAGTCAAACTCGATCATCTTCTCTTAGAGGCCACAGTTGATCCTGTTGGGAAGATTTTAAAAGGAGTTGTGACGCAACGAGTACGCGTCATTGCACCTGGGCAGCGACGTTTTAAGCTCGATCAAATTGGGCTTATGATTGAAGAAGCGAAAATGGGGGATCACGTTCTTCCTTTTACCGTAGAAGGAGACGCACTTTTTCTCGATTTGCCAAAAGCGGTCACTACGCCGACGCCCGGGGACCTTTTAGAGTTTTCTGTCCGCTATCAAGTGAAAAATTCAAAACGAGGGCTTTACTTTACAGGGCCAGATTCGGATTATCCAAAAAAACCGTATCAGGTTTGGTCTCAGGGCCAGGACGAAGATACGCGGTATTGGATCCCCACTTTTGATTATCCTAATCAAAAAGCTTTGACCGAGGTCATTGCAATCGTTCCTAAAGGATATACCGCAGTTTCTAACGGAGCCCTCCTTTCTGAAAAAGATCAAGGTGAGTGGACCCGCTTTCACTACAAGCTGGGTACGCCCCATGTGACTTATTTGATTACTCTCGTAGTGGCTGAGTTCAAAGCGTGGGCTGATGAAGGCCCCGGTGGCGTGCCCGTTCAATATTTTGTTGGGCGTGGACTGGAAGAGAACGGACGTCGTGCGTTTGGAAATACGCCGAAGATGATCCAGGCTTTTTCACAGAAGGTAGGTGTGCCCTATCCTTATGAAAAATACAGTCAAGTGGCAGTCCAGGATTTTATTTTTGGAGGGATGGAAAACACTTCGGCTACCACGCAGACGGATCGGACCCTTCACGATGAGCGGGCTCATCTCGATTTTTCGAGTGATCCGTTGGTGTCACACGAGTTGGCCCATCAGTGGTTTGGAGATCTTCTCACTTGTCGAGATTGGTCTCACGGATGGTTAAATGAGGGCTTTGCCACCTTCATGGAGCGAGTTTGGGTTGAGTCCAACAGCGACGAGTATGGGAGTCCTGAGGCAGCTCTCGATGAAGGCAAGTATTATTCCTACACGGATCTTAAAGAGTACTGCGAAGAGAATTCGCGAAAATATCGTCGACCCATTGTTTGCAATACCTATCAAGAGCCCATTGATTTGTTTGATGCCCATCTTTATCAAAAGGGCGGCCTAGTTCTTAATTTAATCCGCTCAGTACTGGGTGAAGAGCAATTCTGGAAGTCGATTCATTGCTATGTGACGCGCCACCGAGGTCAGAGTGTTGAGACTTTGGATTTAATTCGAGCCATTGAAGATACGACGGGGCGTAATTTGCGGCGATTTTTTGATGAGTGGATTTTCAGCGCAGGTCATCCGGAGCTCGAAGTTTCCTACCAATGGCATGAAGACAAGAAACTGGCGGAGTTCGTGATTGAACAAAAGCAAACGGACGGTAAACCCGAGTTGGTACAAGATGGATTTACCGTTCCCCTTTTTCATCTGCCTGTTCGGATCGAGCTGACCTTGGAGGGGAGCCAAGAGAGTGCCAAGGGAGGTATTAAGAAAACCAGTCATTTGATTGAAATCGGTGAGCTGAGAGATCGCATTTTCTTGCCGGCGGAAAGCAAGCCCGTGATGGTTCGCTTGGATCCGGCTCATTCGATCCCAAAGGTGATGAAATTTCCGCGCCCTAAGGAGTTGCTCTTATACCAGTTGACCCATGACGGAGATTGCATGGGGCGGATCGAGGCGGCCCATGAATTGGTGAAGATCGCTGATTACGAAGGCGTAGCGGCGCTCGGAAGAGCGGTTCTTTCTGACTCGTTTTGGGGTGTACAGGCAGAGGCTGCCGATGCTTTAGCTGAAATTCGAACCGATCAGGCGATGCAGGCTCTTATTGCAGGCTTGAAGGTTTCTCACCCCAAGGCCAGGCGTGCAGTAGTGAAGGCGCTCGGTACCTATAAAGATCCGAAAGCGGGAGAGGCGCTCAAAAAACTGGCTGAAAAAGATCCGAGTTATTTTGTCGAAGCCGAGGCTACTCGTGCGTGGACGGGTTCACGAAATAAGACGGGTGGAGAGCTTCAAAAATCTCAGGTGGATGAAACAGAGACATTTTTGATGACACAGTTCTCTAAGGAGAGTCACCTCGAGGTGATTCGTACCGCAGCACTCTGGGGACTGGCAGAGTTACCAGGGGTAGGTCGAGGGGAGCGCCCGAAGGCTTTTGAGACACTTCTTGAGTGGTCCAAGCGGGGCAAGCCTGAGGATGCGCGGATGGCGGCCATCGGGGCTTTGGGCCAGGTTGCGTCGGTGGCTGTTCCTTCTGAGCGTGCACTGATTTTGGATCGGTTTAATGAACTTGCTGACGAAGAGAGCTTTCGCGTGCGAATGCGGCTGATTTTGGCGCTGGGTGCGTCGGAGTCTCCGGTGGCGATTCCGATCTTGGACAAGATTCATCGCTTGGACTCGGACGGGCGAGTGAAGAGGGATTCCAAAGCCCTGATGAATGCACTGATGGTGTCGGGAACTCCGCCTGAGTCGGTGGTTAACTTGAAAGTTGCTCTCGAAAAATTAGAGGAGGAGCACCGCAAGCTGAAATCCTGGGTAGATGAAACGCGTGCGACAGGCAAAGTGGGGAAGTAGATCAATTCTTCTGCACTGAAAGCGTCTGCGTGAAGGTTTTTCCGCCTTCAAAGGTAAATTCGAGCTGAATCGTGTTTTTGCCTGGATTCAGCGGAATGTAGTCGGTTGAAAAACGATCTGAACTGAGATCAGTAAAAACCGTAGCGCTAAATTTATTGGTCATATTAAGAACTTGGGTTTTTAGCAGTTTTGAAGATTCGGACTTTGCTTCAGCGACATGCTTAGGGTCACACAGCGGCCCCGCTAACCGGACCTTAGCAGCGTTTACTTCTTGATCAGCGGTGGCTGCACAGCGGATTTCGATGTTTTGAAAGGATTGGCTGGCGGCAGCAGGTGCTCGGCTTTCGCCGGTGGCGGATCCGGTAAAAGGAGCTAGAGCAGTGGGGCCGATGCCCTTATGATCATAAAAAAGATTGTAGATCGAATTGAAAAAAATCAGAGTGACGATCGAAAAGATCGCCACTTCGACCGGATTAATCTTATAGCTTCGCGAGTTGCGCGAGGGTGCCATACATGAAAAATATCGGATGAAAGCCGCAATTCCCTTAGGGAGTTCAGAGCAAATTGAATAAATCGAATAAATTTGAGGGGTTGGTCACGTAGTTTGCGCAAAATTAGGCTGTTCTGAGGCCCAAGACATAGTACTCTATTCGGTATGGATATTCTGGGGCAGTCAGCGCTCTTGGTGGGCTTGACCAGCTTTGCTTTTGGTTTTTCGGTGCTGGCACGAAACGTCAGGAACAAACTTTTCATAGCATTTGCCGGCGCCTGCAGTCTGATCACGCTTTGGGCGCTTTCTTTTTTCCTGGATAAAATCTGGAGTGATCTTGGGTTTTACCGGTTGCATCTCACCTTTAATGTTTGGTTGGCGCCCGTGGCATTGCTTTTTATTCGAGTGATGGTGCGAATTCAAGATGCCTTCAGTCGCCGATTACTTGAGTTCAGTTTGCTGTTAGCGCTTTCTTTGTCTGTCTCCATACTTTTTGAGTATGATTTTTTTATTCCCTGGGTGCGCCAAGCGATTTATTTCGCGCCGACTTTGGTCGTGATTCAGATTCTTCATTTGATGTGGATTGATCGACGATTGCGTCGAGGGATCAAGCGGCTGCCGAAGCTCCCTACTGTAGGTTTTGGCCGGAGGAATTTGATTTATTTTGGGGGATTGCTGGTTTTATTGACTTCGGTCATGGATCACGTCCCTGCGGCTGGCTTGGGTATTCCCTCGTTTGGAAATCTGGCCCTGACGGTTTATTTATTTTTTTTGAGCCAGGCCATTTCTCAGCAAAGATTGCTCAATTTCCCGGCACTTCTTTCGCGCTTTTTGGTTTTGATCGCAGTAGCCTTGACGCTCACCGGCGTTTATTCGATTCTTGTGGCATGGATTCAAAATAGCCCAGGTCTTTTCTTTCTTAACTCGTTTATCGCCTCATTTTTGATTTTAATGCTTCTAGACCCGTTGCGAACGATGGTGGGTTCATAGACTCAGCGATTGTTGACGATGCAACACCGGAGATTGCAGGATACTCTTAAGGATGCGCAACGAAAATTAACCGGAATTGTGGATGTAGGATCACTTTTTCAGGCGATTTTGCAGACCGTGGAGCAAACGCTCCAGCCGGAGAGGGCAACTCTGTTTGTGCTCAGAAGTGATTGGACCAAATACCGGCGAGTTAGGAGCATTGGACAAGAGACGCCGAGTTCAAGCGCCCCCCGAGAGCTTTTGGCAAATCATACGCTTTTGCAGTATTGCCTGAGCCTTTACCAAAAAGGGGATCTTCCGATTTTATTGGATCAGGTTTTGGAAAATGAAATTGATCGTTCAGCCAGCAAAGAGCAGCGCGCTTATCTTTTTAGTTTGATTCAGGGGCTGAAAGCCCTGGAATCAAATCTTCTCATTCCGTTATTCGACTCAGGGCAAATTCTGGGTTTTGTCGCGCTGTATGTCCCTGCGCCCCCCGAGCCTTGGGGAAGCAATTGGGGGCTTTTATCCGTGTTATTCCCATATTTTGAACAAGCAGCTCAAACTTTGCAGAGTATGGAGGTTTTTGTCAGACAGCGGGAAAAGGAGCGTTTAGCGACGATTGGCGAAATGGCTGCTGGATTGGCACACGAAATTCGAAATCCATTGGGTGCGATCAAAGGTGCGGCTCAGTTTTTGGATCCGAGCGCGGATCGTCCTGAAAGCCGATTTTTACGAGTGATTGTGGAAGAGGTGGATCGCCTCAATCGCGTGGTGACACAATTCTTGGATTACTCAAAACCGAATCCCACGGACTTTCGCCCCGTCGATGTCTCGTTTTTAACCGAAAAAACACTCGAAGTGTTGAAGCCAAGCGTTGATTCTGGAGTGCAGATCGAGTTTGTTCCGAGTCGGATTGAGGCTCGCGCTTTGGCTGCGCCCGAGCAAATTCAACAGGTGATTTTAAATCTGGTTCAAAATAGCCTTAAGATGCTTTCGGGGCGCCCTGATCCAAGACTTCGTGTAAGTGTGGATGCAGAGGGAGAAAACCGATCTCAGGATATTGTCATTACAGTTGAGGACAACGGTCCTGGGATTAAGCGTGAGCACTTGGATAAAATTTTCATCCCGTTTTTTACGACCTCGCCCAGCGGGACTGGGCTCGGACTTTCGATTTGCCAAAAAATTATAGAGGCTCATCGCGGGAGGATTGAAGTCGTGAGCGAAGAGGGAAGTTTTGCGAAATTCTCGGTTATTTTGCCATTAATTTCAAATCAATTAAAGTCATAAAAGGTGGCGAGGGGAGTTTGCTGTGCATTCAAGGATTCTTGTAGTCGATGATGAAAGGAATATTACTTTCGTACTTCAAGCCATGCTTGAGCGCGCTGGATTTAAGACCCTTGCTTTTAATGAAAGTGCCTGCGCGATTGAGGCATTGGACCGTGCGATTGATGAGGACGATGTTCATGTTGTGATCACGGATCTCTATATGCCCGGCGCGGGTGGAATGGATATTTTGGATTATTGTCAACGAACACATCCTGAGATTCCTGTCGTGATTATTACGGCTTATGGGAGTGTAGAGGCCGCTGTGCTCGCCTTAAAGAGAGGGGCATTCGATTTTGTCACTAAGCCTTTTGATCAGGCCGAACTTTTAGCCGTTATAAAGAAAGCAGATGTTACATTTCAACAGCGTGCCAAAGAACCCATTATTTTGCTTCCTCATTCAGACGAGGCCGGAAAAGAGCCTCAAGCGGTATTCATCACTTCGATCACGGGTAAGAGCCCACAAATGCAAGAGGTGATCAAAGTTATCGGAAAGATCGCTACATCGCCCTCTACGATATTGGTTTCTGGTGAGAGCGGTACCGGAAAAGAGTTGGTTGCCTATGAGATTCATCGCAATTCACCTCGTGCACAAAAACCTTTTATAAAAATCAATTGTGCAGCAATCCCGGCTAATTTGATTGAAAGCGAATTTTTTGGATATGAACGAGGCGCGTTTACGGGAGCGGTGACATCTAAACCAGGACGTTTTGAGCTGGCTCACGAGGGCACACTTTTTTTGGATGAAGTAGCCGAGATGCCGCTTGAAATGCAAGTAAAGCTGCTTCGCGTACTCCAGGAGCAGGAGTTTGAGCGTGTCGGAGGGGTGAACACAATTCGTGTGGACGTCAGAATCGTCGCTGCGACAAACAAGGATCTCGAGCTAGAGGTCAAGGCAGGGCACTTTCGTGAAGATCTTTTTTATCGCCTTAACGTTGTCCCGATCCATTTGCCCCCGCTGCGTGAGCGTAAAGAAGACATTGACTCTTTAGTTCGCTATTTTCTCCAAGAGTTTAATCAAAAACTCAAAAAAACGGTGACTAGTATTGAGCCCTCTTGTTTCGAAGCGATTCGGGCGTATTCTTGGCCTGGCAATATCAGACAGCTTGAAAACGCAATAGAGCGGATGTTGCTCATGGGGGACGGAAAGACATTGAAGGTTCAAGACCTCCCAGATGAGATTATCTCCGCAGTGGGGGGCGTATTCGAAGGTGTTCAAGGACCTGAGGGTGCTGAAGGCAATAGTTTTAAGCAAATTGTCCGTCGCCAGACTCAATCGGTGGAACGCGAGTTGATTGAAAAGGCATTAGAGGAGACCGGGGGTGTGGTCACCCGAGCCGCTGAAAAGCTCGGGCTTTCACGTAAGGGCCTTCAGATCAAGATGAAGGAACTCGGCCTCAAAAGAGGAGATTGAACTTCAGCGGTTGGTTTTAAGGACTGCCTGGATCGCCCAGTCGAGCAAGAGCCTTGAGCCCATGACCCCGTTTGCCAAGGCAACGCAAGTGACTTGCTCTAGTTTTTGTCGTTGTTTGGCTAGTGTTGGATCGACTGAAAGTTTTTCGTAATCAGGAGTTCCTTTATCTTTGGGGAGATCGTATTCGGGGTTCTTGAGCTTTGCTCCAAAAAATTCAACTACAGAATCTCCCACTGTGGGTGCCAGTTCAACGGATGCTGCTGCGATCGCATCAGCAAGCTCTCTGGGGTGAATTTCAGCTCGATTGACTTTAATGCTGGCATAATTTTTAGCTCGAGTCAGGCAGTCTGCAAAAGGCGATCGGTCACCTTTGAGGACCTGGGTGTTGACGTAGCCTTCATAGGCCCAATGAAAATTGGCAACAGTCCGGGTGGACTCTTTGACTAAATTTCCAAACCCTCCCAAAAGGGCTGACCAAAGGGGGATCTCTAGACTGGGAATTTGGGTGGAGTGAAAAGGCTGAGACAGATCTTGAATGAAGTGCATCGCCCAGGTCAGCACGCGAAAGCCCCAGGCACGATTTTCGATTTGCAATAAAAAGCGGGCTTTTTTGGCAAGAATTTCGGCCCGCTCAGGTGCCAGGCCCAAGGGACGGGGTGGAATTTGAAAGGATCTAATCGGGTGAGCCAAATTCCATCCAGCAAAGAACATATGTCGGAATCCCTTGCTCGTGGGACCAGTCTTGCCTCCCATATAAGCACGATCATTCCTGGGATCAGCAGAGTCTTCGAGGTTTTCGTCCATTCCGTGATCCGGCTCATCCACTGCGCCGCTCAAAAGGATCTCGCGCGCATGGGTTGCGTTCAAAGGATCGAGTTTCGTTTTTGGATTGAGTTGCAGCTCCATAATGAGATGGGACAAAGTATTCTCATTTTGCATCCCTTGTTCTTGTGGCTTAAATGGGTTTTCAATGGCCTTCAGGGTTTCAGCGGATAATCCACGAACCACCCAGGGCATCAGATTTTTATGGATCTCCCACGCCCAGGCTGAGGGATTTGAGAGACAAAAAACAGCTATCCCAATACACAGCTTTTTCATAAAAAACATTCCTATGTCGGCTATGGAAACAACCCTCTTAAGAGCATGGCTCGGTTGAGACGATCCACGCCAGCAATGAGCGCAGCAGTTTTCATGGAGCACTTGTACTTGGCTCGGACATCCATGACTTTTTTGAAGGAGCTGGAGAGCACATCAGCCAGTTTTTCGTTTACTTCGGACTCGCTCCAGAAGAAGTTTTGGATTCCCTGAACCCACTCAAAGTAAGAAACGATGACACCACCGGCATTGCAAAGGATGTCAGGGATAATAAAAACTTCCCTTTCTTCTAGCTCCTTCAATGCTTCAGTGGTGACTGGGCCATTGGCACCCTCGGCGATGATCTTGGCCTTGACCTTGGCGACGTTTTGTTGCGTGATCACACCGTCGATGGCTGCAGGAATCAGGATATCTACAGGCAATGCGAGCAGGTCTTCATTTGTGATGACTTCAGCTTCAGGATATTCAACCAGGGTTTGTCCTTTGGAGAGGTGTTTTGAAATCGCCGGGATATTGAGACCATTCTTGTTATAAATTGCACCACTTACATCGCTGACAGCGATTACTTTGGTGCCGAGCTGATAGATTTCGAGTGCAGCGATGGCTCCCACTTTTCCAAATCCATGAACAGCAACAGTCGTTGTACTGTCAAGTTTGCCCCAGGGCTTGCCCTGGTCTGCCAGATGCTTGACCGCGTGTTGGATGGTATAAACCACGCCACGGCCTGTGCTTTCATGCCGGCCAAGAGAGCCTCCGATTTCGATTGGTTTTCCGGTTACGACACCTGGGATGGCAAATCCCTTTTCTTGTGAATAGGTATCCATCATCCAGGCCATGTGTTGTGCGTCAGTTCCGACATCTGGGGCTGGAATGTCCTTATCGGGCCCGATGATCATATTGATTTCGCTGGTGTACCTACGAGTCAGCGCTTGTGCCTCTTGCCTGGAGAGTTTGGAGGGGTCGACTCGGATTCCGCCTTTGGCTCCGCCCAGGGGAAGGCCTACCAGAGAGCATTTAAAAGTCATCAGCATGGCGAGTCCAGCCACCTCAGAAAGATTGACCTCCGGGTGGAATCGAATGCCCCCCTTTCCGGGTCCAAGGGTCATATTGTGCTGAACGCGGTAGCCCTCAAAGCAGCGAATCGTTCCATCATCGAGTCGAATCGGAACGCTCACGATCAGCGCACGCTTTGGAACCTTAAGCCGTTCGGCAATATTCGGATCGAGCTTCATGGTCTCAGCGGCTTCTACAAGTTGCTTCACTGAGTTTTGGTAAAGCGCACTGGAGTGCCAGAGCTGAGAGCTGAGAGAGCCTGCATTGTGATGATTGGACATGACCATTTCTCCTCAATTGAGGTTAACACTGCATTTTTAGGACATTACTGAGCTTTTGGTGGTGACGCAAGAGGCAAAACGCCTCTCTGTTTTTCAGTGAGCTTTGAATGAGTTTCGAGTCAGTATTTGGCTTCTCATCTTATTTTTTGGGTTGTTTTTCTGGCCGGGAAGTAAAAAAAAAGTTAGTCTCAAAATTGATGATGAGAGCTTCTTCGCGGAAATTAAAGGTGGCAGTGGTTTTCGGCGGACGTTCTGGAGAACATGAGGTCTCCCTGCAATCAGCAGCGTCTGTGATGAAAAATCTTGATCCACAGCGGTTTGAAGTAGTTCCGGTTAAGATTGATCCAAAGGGACGTTGGCATCTGGGAGAGCAGTTATTGCTCGAAGAGGGCGTGAAGTCTTTGCCGTTGCTTCGTAAGTGGCCTGAGGTAGACGTTGTTTTTCCTGTGATGCACGGTCCGTTGTGTGAGGATGGCACGATTCAAGGTCTCTTTGAGTTAGCTGAGATTCCTTTTGTGGGGGCTGGAGTTCTGGCCTCAGCGGTGGGGATGGATAAAGACGTCGCAAAACGTTTGGTCCGAGATGCGGGTTGGTCGGTAGTGCCTTATTGTGTTGTGAGGCAGGCGGACTGGCAAGGCGCTGCGATGGGTCCTGCTGCGCAAATGCGTGTGGATCTCAGTGAAAAAATCTCCAAGGAGTTGGGGTACCCGGTTTTTATAAAACCTGCAAATTTAGGATCCAGTGTAGGGGTTCATAAAGTGAAGGACCCCTCGGAACTCGAACCCGCTTTGGCGGATGCCTTTCGATATGACTCAAAAGTATTAGTAGAGCAGGCGGTTCGAGCGCGCGAAATCGAGGTTTCGGTTCTTGAGAACTCCTCTTATGGCGCTTCGCCCTTAGTGAGTATTCCGGGAGAAATCATTCCGAGGCATGAATTTTATTCATATGAAGCAAAATATTTGGATGAGAATGGCGCGACATTGATGATTCCAGCTCAGTTGAAACCCGAGCAGGTCAAGGAGGCCCAGACCCTAGCAGCCGGAGTTTTTACCGCGCTTGAGTGCGAAGGGATGGGCCGCGTGGATTTATTTTTAGATCAGGATTCTGGGCGCCTTTATTTTAATGAAATTAATACGATTCCTGGATTCACTAAGATTAGCATGTATCCCAAACTTTGGGAGGCGAGTGGGATTTCTTATCGTGAGCTTTTATCTCGTCTGATTGATCTCGCTTTAGCGCGGCATCAGCGTAAAGGTGTGCTGTGCAGGGAGTTTGGGGAGTAAGCTAGACCTGACGCCGTATTGGCGCACCCTCCCTTGCTTTGAGTGCTCAATTTCTTCTACAAGTAAACTAGGTAGTTTCCTAGTTCAAAACAGATGAGGTGAATCGTGCCAACCGTTTGGGAATTTTTAGAGCGTAAAGAAAAAAAAATTTATTCGATTCATCCATCAGCTCCTTTGTCCGAAGCGATTCGAGCTTTGGCTCAGCACAAAATTGGAGCTCTGATTGTCATTGAGAACAAAGATGATAGAAGTCAGCTGGTTGGGATTATCAGCGAGAGGGACATTGTTCGGAGAGCTGAGCAGGGATTTGGGCAGTTAGAATCTTTACGAGTATCTGATTTGATGACCAAGGATATCATTGTCGGAGTTTTGAAAGATGATATTTCTTACGCAATGTCTATGATGACTCAGAACAAAATTCGACATCTTCCCATTATGGAGGGTGAAAAAGTAGTGGGTGTGGTGACTATTGGAGATATCGTCAAAGCTTTGCTCTCTGAAGAATCTTATGAAAACCGGATGCTCAGGGATTATATCGACAGTAAATATCCGGGGTGAAGTGGATGAGGCCTCTTAGATTAAAGTCTCCGACCAAAGTGCCTGGATGAAATGTTAAAACGATAATACTTGGATTGGCCCGTCTTTTTGAGGCAAGCCGTCTGGAAGGATGACGAACCCTTTTTTGATTATTTTCGCATCCACCCACTCCTTAAGATGTGAAGACATGGATGTACGGTAGTGTGAGGAGCTTTTTACCTCAATGCCGATTTCTGCTTTGTCACCTAGAACGAGCAAAAAATCAATCTCTCCCCCAGAGGGAATTCCCCAATAGCAGATTTGATAACCTTTGTGATGATATTCATGCCAATCAGTGTGTCGATCAAAACTTCATAATATCCTTGAATAGTAGAGCGGCTCCTGCAGACTCTTAAGCCAGGTTGTTTTACCTGTTCCTCTTGGTCCAAAAAGAAAAAAACTACGGTTTGGCAAGGTTAACAGCCTGAAAATATTCATAAATATAGTACCGTTGAAATTCCAGAACCCCGTTTTTATTAATTGATTAAAATACTATAATATAGTAAAAACTTCAGGCCGATAAGCTGAGTTTAATCCTCTATTTGGAGTGAATAAGTGATTGTTTTTAAATCAAAAAAATGTACTCCATGGGATGAAATAATATCATTTTATAATACTCTAGTATTTATCTATAAATCTCTCGTATTGGTTTGTATTTTGGTCTTATTTTCATCTTGTGCGACCCGACACACGGTTTCGAGTGATTATTATGCCCATCTTCGAGAAACTCCCCAAGTCACTGGGGGGAGGACCGTTGTCCTCTTTTTAATCGATGGGCTTTCGGTGCCGACTTTGAAAGAAGGATTTGATCATGGAGTGCTGCCTGAGATTCGAAATTATTTCTTAGAAAATGCATCTCAGTTTCAATTGGGACGCGCTGTTTTCCCAAGCCTCACCTTTCCGAACATCACTTCGATTTTGACTCAAACTCCCGTGGATCAGCACCCGATTTTGGGTAATCAGGTGATGGCGCCTGATGGAACGCCTTTAAATTATGAAAAACCCTGGAATCAAAATCGTCTTTACGACGCGATTTTGCCTCAGACTATTTTTACGGCTCTTTCAAAGGACCATCAAAATTCAGTGAGTCTTTCTTATTATTTCAATTCGGGGGCTACGGTGCATGTTCCGATCGATGTGAAATCAAGCGTTGCCTACCTGGGACATGAGTACGATTACGTTGATCACAAGTTGATTGACTCACTGGAGAGCTTGCTCAGTCGAACCTCGCCAAGCCACTGGCCTGAGTTGATTTTTGTCCATCTGATCGGTGTGGACTCTTTGGCTCACACTTACGGCCCCCATTCTCCAAATGTGTTGAAATATTTTTCAGAGTTAGACGGCAGAATGAAGAAAGTTTTTAAAAAACTGAGGGAAGCCGAAAATCAAGGCCACCAGGTAATCAGTTTTTTGACCGCTGATCATGGATTCACAGAAGTGAAAGGTTTCTATGATCTCGAGCGAGTCATTCAAAAGACCGATCCTGAAATCACCGTGCTTAACCAGCATCGCTTGGCTTCGTTGTATTTTCCTCTTTCTTGGAATGGAGAGCGAAGAGCTGCTCTGGCGGGCAGCTTAGCTCATCACCCAGCAGTTGAGATGGTGATGCAGCGACGCGGAAATGAAATCAGCATCCAGGCACACGGCTCTGCTGCAGTGATTCGTTACCGTGAGGCCCAGTGTGCGAAGACTCCTTACGAGTTGAGTGTTCAGACTGTTCAGGGAGAAAGTGAGTTTGCCTGTCCTGAGGTTTTAGATCGGACGAGACCCTTCGCTTTTCGATTTCCTCATTTTTACTCTCTCGTGAGTTCCTACTTTTATTCGTCCGGTCGACCGGACGCAGTAATCCTGGCGGCGGATCATATTTCGTTTTCTAAAGAGTTTTTGGGGGATCACGGTGGCTTGACCCCAGAAGAAATTTACGTTCCCGTGCTGATGAGAAATGCAGAGGTGAAAAGTTTGGCAGAAACCGTGCCGACCTATGAGTTACTCAAATTTATGCGGGTAAGTCCCGGATCTGGCTCGATGAAGCTTGCTTCGCTTGCTCAGAATCAGCCTGTCCT
>JAHFAC010000297.1 GCA_023250755.1 Bacteriovoracaceae bacterium
TGATCCAGCCGTGACTCCATCTCATGGGGCACGACATGGTAGTCTAAGCGCCATCCGATATTTTTGTCACGCACCCCGGGACGATAGCTCCACCAACTGTAATGACCCGGATCTTTTACAAAGTGGCGAAATGTATCGATATAACCAGCGCCTAAAAACTCATCCATCCAGGCTCGCTCTTCGGGTAAAAATCCTGCGTTATCCTGGTTGGTTTTTGGGTTCTTCAAGTCAATCTCACGATGAGCGATATTAAAATCTCCACATAGGACGAAATGTTTTTTCTGACGACGCAATTTTTCACAAAATTTCAACATCTCTTGGCAAAAATTCAATTTATACGGCAAGCGTGAATGATCCCGCTGGCTGTTAGGAAAGTAGGCATTAATTACAATCACTTGGGGGAATTCTACCACCAAGACACGGCCCTCACGATCAATCTCCGAAATCCCTATCCCCTGGCGAACCCTCAGTGGCTGAGAGCGTGAGTAAACCGCAACACCGCTATAACCCGGCTTCTCTGCTGAAAACCAGTGCGATTGATAGCTTGAGGGATTACGAACCAGTAAGTCCACTTGCTCCGGAAAGGCTTTGATCTCCTGCAAGCAAACGACATCAGCCTTTTCGGCTCTGAGCCATTCTAAAAAACCCTTTTGTACGACCGAGCGGATTCCGTTTACGTTCCAAGAGATGAGTTTCATGAGAATCCTCCTCTATCGCCTGCTCTTTACGCGATCATCCAGCACCCTTTGCCAGAATTTCCTCTGATCTTCTAAGTTCAATGCATCCTGCTCCGTTACGCTGGATAGACTTGCGGCTTCACTAGAACGTAAGATCGGAGCTGGCACAAAGGAATCCTCCCCAGGCCTTTTGAGGCCTTGTCCTGCGAGGCGATCCAAACGATGAAACGACTCATTAAGACAAAGCCGATCATCGAGGGACAGGGTGTCCATTTTTGCGTTTAAATCATCAAACGACAACTCAAGCTTGGCATCCTTCGAAATCATCTTGGTCCCAGCGCAAGTCGATTTATCTGCATCCGCAGGCCAATCCATTCCAGAAACCAGGGTCAAAATACAAAGCTGTCCTAAAGTTCGGCGCTTGGGACTTCGAGACCCTGGAGTCACGGGGGGCTCTCGATTTTCGTCAGCCGATTTTTTTAGATCTTTCATCACCTGGGCAATGGTCCCCTTGTAAAAATTGCGAAAGCCCTTCAAAGAATCTTGGGTCGTACTTTGAGCCCGCGCGAGATCGGCATCGACATCGGCCTGACCGAGTTTCGATCTTTCTAGAGTGCGGTCAATATCCCGCCCTGCCAGGAGAAGAATATCATCGATTTCATGCGGTCCCTCACCCTTACGAAATCGAGTGGTCAGATCATTGCGAACCAGGAGTTGAAGTTGAGCGGGCAAAAACACATTCGTATTCTCAAGTTTAAACTTCTTAAAAATATCATTAATGATCTCAGTGGCCTTTGCTTTTGTGGTTGCATCGGGATCAATTAACTCGTTGAACACAGCCTCTAAGTCCGGCCTGATCTCCCCAATCAGATTCACATCCTGTCCGCCCAGACTACCGGGAGCAAAAGCATAGTGATCAAAAAAATGAAAAAGTCGGTGCAATGCCGAAACCGCCGAACGCCCCCGTGTGTCCTCTGAAGTAGCATTTCTGACTACGGTGGTGGGATTGATATTTACCTTTTGAATAAACTGGCTAACCACCTCTTGTTCTCGAGTCTCAAGTAAATTTCCCACTCGTTGTCGGATTTGTCCCGGCAAAGCGTCATTATATTCCAATCCTAGTCTCGAAACATAAGCAGGGATCGACTCACCCGGGCTCTGTAACGAAGGTTTATTGAAACCCGCTAAATGACCCACAACCCTGTAAGGATCGTCTGATCTAAAAGGCCCATCCGGAAAGGTGTACGGAAATCCAGGATCCCTCTCTGAATAGAGAGCATGCAAAATCAAATCAGAAAGCGTCTCATTTACAATTCGAATCCGTGCATCCGACCCCAAAGAAGGGTTCTTTAAATTATTGTCCATATCTCCTAAAACACCTTGTGCATTACGGGAAATCTGGAGCATTCGATTGAGCCGACTGAACTCTGTATTGACCTTTCCTGCCTGATCCAAGCTACTGGTCGTAGCGCCCCCCACCACTTCGTCTAACGCGGCGTAAAGTTTGGGGAGATCCCGGTCTGCCATCTCAATTCCGTAGAAAAAAGGCAGGGGCTCTTTTTGAGAGCGAGTTAAATTATTGAGATAATCCGCATCACGCGCTTTACAATAATCTCGGGTCAATGCCTCAAGACCACAAATCAGAGCATCCTGCATCCGATCTTGTCTGGATTGATAGATCGCCTCAGCCGATGGAAAAGCAGTAGCTGCCTCAACCGCAACACTCACCATCTTAGAAAGGCTGGACACCGCCAGTCCCACCATCGAAGGAGCAAATGCGCCTGCAATGCTCCCAAGATTGGCGGCGATTTCTAGTTTTTTAGCTGGATTATCAGCAATGCATTGCGCCAGATTTTGAGTATTAGCTAAGATCGTTTGGGCATAGTGTGAAAAACGAGAAAGTCCTTGGACTCCTTGACTCTTGAAGCTGAAGTGATTGATGTAACTTTCGCGCGCACGCGAGTAAGAGAGCTGGTAGCGACTCTGAGCGTAGTAAGACAAGAGCTGATCTCTTGCAATCGGCTCCATGGACGGATTTTCCTTAAGAGCGAGAAGGAGATCATTCACTGCCTCCTCTGAGACCCGTTCGTCTCGATAATCAGACTCTTGATTGAGCGCCTGATTGAGTTGCGACTGCAGATCCTGCGCACCATTGAGCGCATCTTGAAGATTTTTATTATTCTGGCAACTCGCTTTACTCAAAAGCGCGGTATAGGCACCCGTCAGTGCCGCTGACCTGGCCAATGCCGCTTGTGTCCAAGCCCCGGCACTGCACCCTCCGGCAAAAGCATTCAGAAGATCATCAACAGCAGCCTGTTGAGTGTCTTTAGACGGATCACATGAAATGAGCGATAATACTGCAACAAGCCCCAAGCAAAAAACGATTCGGCTCCCTTGTTTTTGCATAGCCACAGGTACTACCTCGGGCTCCACCTAAGCGTCAATAAGGAGACGCGTGCTCTGTTTAAGATACTGAAATATGCTAAAAGGCTTGAAGAGGTTGGTTTTTTAAGAGATCAAGCAGAAACATCAATCAAAATGGAGGCTCTTGCACTATGGCACTCACCTACTCGATCCCGATGAAACCAGGCACACCAGCTCCAAATTTTTCACTCCCTGGTGTAGACGGAAAAATCTACACACTCGATCATTTCAAAAATTCAAAGGCTTTGATCGTTATCTTCATGTGCAATCACTGCCCCTATGTGGTGGCCACTCAAGGTCGAATCAATGAACTTGCTAAAAAATATGGCCCCAAGGGCATCTCTCTGGTCGGGATCAACTCAAACGACGCAACGGAGTATCCTGATGATAG
>JAHFAC010000298.1 GCA_023250755.1 Bacteriovoracaceae bacterium
GATATCCAGGAAAACTCCGAGTTGTGCTCAAAAATTTTCCTCTGGATTCAGCCTGTAATCGCAAAGTGGAACATCCCTTTCACCTGGCTTCTTGCGAAGCCGCAAAAACCCTGCTTTGCGCAAAACGACAAGAAAAACTTGAGGCAGTATATGAAGCGCTTTTCGAAGATCAATCCAAGCTAATCCCAGGATCACCGCCAAAAATCGCAGCCGGCGCAGGTGCGGATGAGCAGAAACTCCTCGCTTGCATCAACTCACCTGAAACACTCACGGCTCTCTCGAAGGATATCGAAGAAGGAATTCAGCTTGGTGTTCAATCCACGCCTACCTTCTTTATTAACGGCAGAAAAGTAGAGGGAGTCTATCCCGCCCCAGTTTGGTTTAAAGTGATTGACCACCTTCTCGCTCATCAACCACAATAAATATGCAATTGATTGACTCGCACTGTCATCTCGATTTTGATTACTCTCCAAAAACGACCGCAGATCTTGTGCGCGAAGCAGGACAAGCAGGGGTCGGCACATTGATCACGATCGCGACGGACCTGGCCTCATTAGAAAAAGTCGCGCTGATCTCTGAAAACCACCCGCAAGTATTCCACACCGTCGGCATCCACCCTCACGACACTAAGACATTGGACAATGAAGGAATGGATCTCCTGCGAAAGGCCGTCATCCACCCAAAGTGTCGAGCGATCGGAGAAATCGGCCTGGACTATCATTATGATCACTCGCCCCACGACATCCAAAAAACAGCTCTTGAGCTCCAGCTCAACCTAGCGCTCGAAACGCATCTCCCGGTTGTCATTCACAGTCGTGATGCGGAAAGTGATTTGCTCGAAGCCCTTACTCGATACGCTAAAACCGCTCCTGCGAACCTGCCTCTAGGAGTGATTCATTGCTTCACTGGGACCCGTACGTTTGGTGAAGCTTGTCTTGCACTTGGCTTTTACATTTCTTTTTCTGGAATCCTCACCTTTAAAAATGCGGCTGCGCTGCAAGCGTCGGCCAAAGCCTTTCCACTGGATCGCCTCATGATCGAAACCGACTCTCCTTTTCTTGCTCCCATCCCCTTCCGTGGAAAAAAATGCGAACCCAGCATGGTAAAGCTGACCGCTCAAAAACTAGCAGAACTCAAAAATCTTCCATTAGAGGAAGTCGCGCATGCAACGGCCGCAAATACTCGACGATTGTTTGGCCTCACGGTCCCTCAGGCTCTGGTTTGAGCGCCCAATCGGGCTTGAAGAAAAAGCGTCCATACGACTTATTAAGCCCGGTCCAACGCCCAGGCGTCGAATCTTGCTCAATAAAACAGCGAATTGCATTCACTTTTGAATCAAGATCATCGATGTAATGAACGATCAGCGCCTCCAAACACTTGGGCCGCTTAGGCGATCCATACTCCAGCTCACCATGGTGAGAAAGAATCAAGTGCTTTACCAGAAGTCGCTTTTCGTCTGAAAAAGGCGTGGGCAAACGTCCTGGGATAGATTCAAGTTCGCGGATTTTTTTATCCATCAACTCAGACCCCATTACCAAATGACCGATCAGACGCCCCTCCATCGTGTAATCAGTCACACGATCATAGGAAAGCTCCCAGAGTTTTCCTATGTCGTGAAAAAAACCTCCCAGAAAAAGCAAATCCCGGTCCAAATATTTGCCGTAGTGCTGTGAGAGAGCATCTAAAATTCCAGTAATAGAAACCACGTGCTCCAAAAGTCCAGTTTTATAGGCATGGTGCATGCTCTTAGCGGCGGGAGCGCGCTTTATTTTTTCTACAACCTCAGGATCATCTTTCAACACGGCCTCAGCTAAAGCGCGATAATGAGGATCACTCATCGAACTCACGTAAGACAAAAGTTTTACATAAAGAGTTTCTGGATCCAAGGTACCTTCAGGGATATAGAGCTTTGCGTCTACTTCATCTTCACGCAAAACCTGGAGCCGATTAACGACGACCTGGCGCCTATTTTGAAAAAGCTGGCACCGTCCCTCAATCCACACAAAAGTATCACGGACCGCTTGACCTACGAATCGATTCACATCCTCCCAGATTCTGGCCTCCATCTCTCCTGTTTTATCCATGAGAATCAAATTCATATAAGGCTTACCGGATTTTCCGGTCGCAATCGCGCTGAACTTGATCAAAAAGGAAGATGCAACTGAATCCTTGTCCTTAAGATCTTTAATAAACTGGGTCTTTTGAGTCATGGGCACTTCCTACAAAATCCGACAAAGGAGGTCAATAATAAATCCGGAATCTAAGCCAGATTAGCTTACAAGTCCTACCTTGATTCACACTCGTCTCTCCGCTAGGCTTTCAAACCGTGCCCACCCTCTATATTCCAAAATCTCCAATTCACTGGAATTGGATCAATCTCAGTGGTCCTGACGCACCTGATTTTCTTCATCGATTGACCACGGTAGATGTAAAAAATCTTGCTCTAAGCGAAGGACGTGCTGGCTGCTTTCTTACACCGCTGGGAAAAATAAGCGCCTCCTTCACCTTATGGCGGTTGGGCTCAAATGAATTTGGTTTTGAACTGGATGCCGGTAAAGACCACCTCTGGAAAAAAAAACTACTCTCCACGATTGATCAATACACTTTTGGTGAAAAGTTTACACTGGTCG
The DNA here is from genome assembly GCA_023250755.1 of Bacteriovoracaceae bacterium. GTDB lineage: Bacteria > Bdellovibrionota > UBA1018 > UBA1018 > UBA1018 > JAHFAC01. Next base: position 2,631 of record JAHFAC010000298.1, read on the forward strand.
ATCCCCTTGCACCTGCAATCTCCCCCCCACACCAAAGTACTTGGCTTTTTTTTGAAATGGGCGTCCCCCTTCCTAAAACTTTGCTCCAATTAGGGTTCGACACTGAAAAGAACTCTTTGAAAACCTGCAAACTATCCACCCACTCGCATGCCGACTCTGACCAGATCCGCCTCTGCTTTCAGGGCAGCATGCATTATCAACGTCCCTGGCTCACCGCCTGGGGATCTCATCATGCTCTTTCTCAATGGATGACCCACTATTTCTCAAACACTGCAGAAATCTCTTTTGAAACCATCGAACGATGGCGAATCAACTCACTCATCCCCCGTGTCGATCACGAAATCACAGAATCCACCATTCCTCTCGAAATTGGATTACGCTATGCTATTTCAGAACAAAAAGGCTGTTATCCTGGACAAGAAGTCATTGAGCGAATTCTTGCCTTGGGATCTCCTTCACGCCGACTGGTAAAAATAGAGGGAACCGGCAAAACGCCTGCTTTAGGTGAAAAAATTTTTAATATCACAGAACCTATGGCACCGAGAGTGGAAATAGGAGAAATCACCAGTGCCCTCTCCACAGAAAGTGGCTTTACTGGACTCGCTTTAATACGCAAAATCCACGCGAAAGAAGCCCATCCACTTCAGTTACAGGATGGCACTCAAGCGACCATCACTCGAGTAGCGCCTTATGAGTAAACATCCGCTGATCTGCCTCACTCTCCTTTTCGCATCTGCCACAACACACGCAGGCATTGGAGATGAACTGGGCCTTTCCCCTTTCTGGAACTGGCAAACCATCACGACCGAACATTTTCGAGTCACTTTTCCGATTGAACTTTCTGACCAAGGCCAA
>JAHFAC010000299.1 GCA_023250755.1 Bacteriovoracaceae bacterium
TTGGATTAAAGCGTCAGTTAGCAGATTTAGAAACCAGGCATCCCTCGCTGGATATCAATCACCCCGAGGTGAATCCGGTTCGGCAAAAGGTCATTCAAAAACTATTGGATAACGAAATTATAAAACTAAAAAACAATTTAGCAGTCATAAAATCAAAAGAAGAAGTCATTCGTGCCGTGGGCCATTTTTATTACAGGTTTATGACGATTCATCCCTTTCGGGATGGCAACGGCAGAACCGGGAGAGTCCTGATTGAGTCCATTTTGGATCGGTATGGGATTCCTCCCCCGATATGGACTTACTTTGGGCAAGATGTGAGTTTAAAGTTTGAAGATTTTTTTTCTCTCTTTCAGGACAGTCTTCGACTTTCAGACGAATTCCATCGAGAGCTCCATTGGCTCAATCAAGCGGGGATTGATTACCGCACCGTCCCGGCACCCTATCTGGCATTGGAGTTGGCTAAATTAAAAAAGGACGATCCGGCGGCATTTTCTGAATTTGAGCCCGAGGAATTTATGACTTGGGCGAGGTTGAAAAAGAGGCAATATGCATCGATTTTTGATGTGATCACTGACTTTATTCACTGGAAAAGAAACTTTGGTCTTGTTGCCAGGCTCGCCACTCCCCTTTTTTTGAAAACCTTTGGAGTCCTCTCTTCGGATAGTGAGGTTTATCAGAAAAAATTAGATCATTTCTATGACTCGGCTGTTAAAATTTATCGTGGCTTCACATTAGAGCACCGATTAACGAATGAGCAGATTATTGAGCATTTTATTAAGCCCAAGGTGGCCACCTTGGGCAATGGAGTTTCACCCCAGGCTTCGCCAAAAGAGCTTCAAAAGCTCCTGGATTCTGAATTTAACCACGAGCTGGTGGTGGAGAAAGATAAGTTTATAAAGAGGAGTAGAGACCACGTCGAAGTTGGCAAGACCTATTGGCAGAGTCATTTTATTTCGATGAGTAAAGATAGAAGGCTTGCCCAGAGCTATTCTTACGGACGTATTACTGAGAAAGCAGGATTCGATTTATCAAAAACTCAAACTGGAATTTTGATTGAAACCCATCAGCGAAAAATGGGGGCGATTGATCAGGATTCCAATGGTCCTAGTTTTCTTGGTAAAAATATTTATTCAGATGAACGAGAGGTCACTCTTCATGCAGGCATTGATCCCGAGATGATTACCCGTCTAGAGGTGCGGGATTGGACACCTGAAATGGATTCTAATAATCCAGTATTAGAGCTAAAAAAAATAAGAGTGGTGAAGCGCATTGATTTCCAAACCCTAGAGCTTGAAGAGTCTATTCCTGCTGGACAGTTTATTAGAAGAGGGTCCCGTCTTCAAGAAACTATTGAACACATTTTAAAATTTAGAACCCGCTATCTCATTTCGCCTGATGGGAGTTACCGGATTATTTCTTCTGAGAAATTCTAGGGAGAGAAATTATAGGTAGTTTAGTTTTTAGCATTTGATGGAAGTCAGATTCAACCATGGCTGATGAGATTCACATCTTCGGCCATCACGCGGGCAAAGGAGGTTGTGTCGATTGTTTTGCAGATGGTTTCGAGAAAGCTCTGCGCGCTTGAGGTTTTCCAGTTCGCGGGAATGACGGCGGCAAAGCCGATCACGCAGCGTTCGGGGTCTTCGAAATCGTCAACCTCGAGGACGGAGAGATTAAATTTGCGTCTCAGATCTTCACAGAGCTTCGCAAGCTGGCGGCGTTTGAGGTTCACGTCGTCGTTATTGTAGAAATCTAAAACAATGCGCCCTGCTCCTATACGCATGCCCAAGTCCAGCTCTACCCAATCGGTGTCAGCCAGTCACGGCAGTACTCAGCGGTTGTTTGTCCGCGCACGATGGCCTGATAATCAGTCTGGAGTTTAGAGGTGAGGGGTCCAGGCTTGCCGGCCTCTGCCCCCTTGCCCATCATCCGAAAATCCACTTCACGAACGGGAGTGATCTCGGCGGCTGTTCCGGTGAGAAAAACTTCATCCGCACACCAGAGCTCATCTCGGGTAAAACGGGCTTCGATCACTCGGTGGCCTTGGTGAGTCAAATGCTCGATGACGCTTTGGCGGGTAATGCCATTCAGGACCGATGTGAGGGGTGTTGTTTTGATGACTCCGTCTTTGATGATAAAAAGGTTTTCGCCGCTGCCCTCGGTAAGATAGCCCTCGGCGTCCAGAAGCAAGGCTTCATCAAAGCCTTGAGCGACGGCTTCACGCTTGGCCATCACGCTATTGACATATTGCCCCGTGATTTTTCCTTTGGTCATGGATGAGTTGACATGGGGACGGATAAAGCTTGAGATTTTGAGGCGAGCTCCCTGTGCTGCGCCTTGATCGCCTAAGTACTTTCCCCATTCCCAATTCAAGATAGCGACATCGATGGGAGGGTTTTTTCCGGGGTGAACGCCCAGGGGCCCATCCGCCGAAAAAACGATGGGCCGGATATAGCATTCATTAAAATGATTCGCTTTACAGGTGGCTAATGCCGCTTGAATCAGATGGTCGACCGAGTAGGGGATTTCGAGATCCAGGATCTTGCAGCTCTCGAAAAGACGATTCATATGCTCGCGCAGCCTAAAAACCGCACCTCCGCCTGCGTGCTGTTTGTAGGCACGAATTCCTTCAAAAGCGCCCAGACCGTAATGCAGGCCGTGAGTGAAGAGGCTGATTTTGGCTTCTTCAGTGGGAAGGATTTTTCCGTTAAACCAAACTTGCGATCCACGGGCCATCGTCATTTCCTTTCGGTGGGAATGTTTTCGAGCGTATGCGGAGGGGTGAGGCGGCGAGAGGCCATGAGTTTAATGATTTCAGAGGCAGTCTCCTCGAGCGCCTTGCCGGTCACGTTGAAAATCGGCCATCGCCGATTTTTTTTAAAAAGCTCATTGGCGTATTCAATTTCTTCATTCACTTTTTCTGGATCTGCGTATTCGCCCCCCTCGTCCTGGCCGAGGCGTTCGAGGCGTGCTCGCCGAATCGTGGCGAGATCCTGTGCATCGATGGTCAGTCCAATGACCCGGCGTTGATCCACATCGTAAATTTCCTTTGGAATTTCAAATCCATTAATCAGCGGAATATTCGCGACTCTCCAGCCCTGATGAGAAAGGTACATCGAAAGTGGTGTTTTGGAGGTTCTTGAAATCCCGATGATAATGAGGTCCGCTCGACCGAGCTTAGTCAGGTCGCGGCCATCGTCATGGAGGATGGTGTATTCCATGGCCTCAATTCTTTGAAAATAGGCTTCGTTGACTCCATGAAGGAGTCCGGCGATTGCCTTGGGTTCGTGACCAAAGTGCTTGGCAAGCCCCACCAGGATGGGTCCGAGCAGATCTACGCAGGGGATCTCCCGCTTGCGCGCTTCAGCTGAAAGATAAGCCCTGAGTTGCGGCGAGACAATCGTATAAATCAGGAGGTCTTGATTGATGGCGGCATCTTCGCAGATGGCTTCGATTTGGATTTCATTTCGAACGTTCT
>JAHFAC010000300.1 GCA_023250755.1 Bacteriovoracaceae bacterium
AGGACACCGCAATGTTTGTTTGATCCCTCAGTCAGCACACGGAACCAACCCAGCAAGCGCCGCGTTAGCAGGCATGAAAGTAATTGTCGTCCAGTGTGATTCAGCCGGGAACATCGACGTCGTTGATTTAAGAAAAAAAGCTGAAGAGTGGAGCTCTCACTTAGCGGCCTTGATGGTTACTTACCCTTCAACCCATGGTGTTTTTGAAGAGGCCATTGTGGAGATTTGTTCGATTGTTCATCAGCACGGAGGGCAAGTTTACATGGATGGGGCTAATATGAATGCCCAAGTGGGTCTCTGCAAACCGGGAGAGATCGGGGCAGATGTTTGTCATCTCAATCTCCACAAGACGTTTTGCATTCCTCATGGAGGTGGCGGTCCGGGAATGGGCCCCATAGCGGTTGCCGCACATCTTGTTCCATTTTTGCCAACCCATCCAATCATTTCAACCGGGGGGCGACAAGGAGTTGGAGCAGTTTCGTCAGCGCCGTGGGGGAGTCCCAGCATTCTCCCAATCCCCTATCTTTATATCCAAATGATGGGCGCAGAAGGCCTGACCCGAGCGACCGAGGTGGCGATTTTAAATGCCAATTATATTGCTAAGCGACTGGATCCTTATTTTCCGGTTCTTTATAAAGGGAAGAATGGCCTCGTCGCACATGAGTGCATTATTGACTTGCGTCCTTTGAAGGGAAGCGCGGGCGTAGAAGTCGAGGACGTAGCCAAGCGGTTAATGGATTATGGATTTCATGCGCCAACGGTTTCGTTTCCAGTACCAGGCACCCTGATGATTGAGCCGACGGAGAGTGAGTCTAAGCGAGAGTTGGATCGGTTTTGTGAGGCAATGATCATGATTCATGCAGAAATCATGGAAATCGCCCAAGGCAAAATGGATCGTCAGAACAACCCCCTTAAAAATGCGCCTCACACAGCTGAGCAAGTCATACGTACGGAGTGGAATCGTCCTTATTCACGCGAAAAAGCGGCATTTCCGGCTGCATGGCTCAAGACACACAAGTTTTGGACGCCCGTCAGCAGAATTGACGCAATTTACGGCGAGAGAAATCTCGTTTGTGCTTGTCCACCCATGGCGAGTTACGAGTCTTAACCGGCTCTTAGTCTTACTTGATCGAGGCCACGTGTTGAGTATATTGAGTGGCGTCCATGAGATGGTTGACTGAAGCAGGATCGGTCAGCTCCATCTGAACCAGCCAGGCTTCTCCATGAGGGTCGCGATTGAGTTGACTGGGTTCATCGGCGACGGCTGGGTTGATTTTTGTTACTTTTCCGGTAATCGGTGAAAAAAGATCAGAAACTGCTTTGATGCTCTCGACCACACCGAGCGTTTCCCCTTCTTTCAGCAGGCGCCCGACTTTTGGGAGCTCGACGTAGACAATGTCACCCAGAGCAGATTGTGCATGGTCTGTAATCCCTACGGTGACTAAGTTGCCTTCGATCTTCGCCCATTCGTGATCTTTAGTGTATTTGAGATGAGTTGGAAAATGCATGAAGATTCCTCCTGTAAGTTGAGTTAGTAAGGTCTTTTATAAAAGGGGGTTGAGATAACTTCAGCCGCGATTTTAGTTCCCCGAATATCGACACTCAGTTGAGTGCCGATGGCGCTCAAAGTCGGAGTAACATAGGCAACCCCAATCGCTTGTTTGAGAGAAGGGGATTGGGTTCCGCTGGTGAGCTCACCGACTTGAGTTGTTCCATCCGCCGAAAAAACCCCATAGCCTTGCCGCGGAATTCCGCGGTCTAAAAGCCGAATGCCCACCAGCTGTCTGGCGAGGCCTTTTTCTTTCAGCGCAAGAGTGGGATTTTTTCCGACAAAGTCCCCTTTGTCGAGTTTGACAACCCAGCCGAGACCCGCTTCAAGAGGATTCGTCTCATCCGAAAGTTCATGTCCGTAGAGGGGATATTTCATTTCAAGACGAAGCGTATCACGCGCACCCAGTCCACAGGGCTTGAGTCCTAGGGGGTGACCGGCTTCGTAAAGCGCTCGCCAAACAGCAGGGCCCTTTTCCCACGTGATATAGACTTCAAAGCCATCCTCTCCCGTGTATCCGGTGCGGGCGAGGAGCGCTGGGATGCCTCCAAGTACGGCACCCTCCGCGAACCAGTAATTCTTAATGGGAGCGAGAGGAGTTTGAGTTAATTTTTGAAGAATTTCAGCTGCTCGGGGCCCCTGGATAGCAATTTGAGTATAGCGGGAGCTTTCATTGCTCATATGGACATTGTTTTTTTGTTTTTGAAATCGAGCTTTAAACTGAGCTAGGATTTTTTCCATCCATGCATAGTCTTTAGCGGTATTACTCGCATTGACCACCACTAAAAAACGGTCCGGCGTGCGGCGATAAATAATTAAATCATCGACGATGCCGCCGCTTTCATTGCACATCGCTGTGTATTGCGCCTGATTCACGGCAAGTTTGGCCACGTTATTGGTGACCAGGTAATTTAAAAACGCCTCGGCGTCCGGTCCTTCGACATGAACCTCGCCCATATGGCTGACATCAAAAAGTCCTGCGGCAGTACGGCAGGTGACATGCTCATCCATGACTCCGGTGTATTGAACAGGGAGTTCCCAACCCCCGAAATCAATCAATCGCCCAGCGAGGCGGACGTGTTCTTCGTATAAGGAAGTTCGCATGAGCATCAGGTTGGTTTACACCCGATTGAAGTTGAAATCCAGAGGCCTCTAGAGCCCCGTCTAGAGACCAATGACGAGATTTACGGTGTGGCTATTCGAGAGATTTGAGTAGGCGACGAGCTGCATCGTCCTTCCGAGAAGAAGGCCAAGGCCGAAGTTGTAACTTCCGGACGAGCTTCCCAGGGTCATTGCATAGGCGACCATAAATTGAATGTTTTGAAAGGCAAAGCCAAGGCCTGGGGTCACTGTCCTGGTTTGATAGAGAAAGTCTTGAGCGACGTCGATCGCAGCAGTGGCATTTTTATTAAATTCAATCGCTAATCCCGCAGAAACGAGCGGTGATGGGGCTACGACTTTAGCGCCAATCTGAAAACCTTTTTTTGACTAATAAAGAAGGCCAAAATTACTGCAACCTAGAGTGTAAGAGTTGTAGGAGCAAAGAAGTCCAACAGAGGTGTTGTAGGAGGCAATGTCAAATCCAAGCCCCGTCATTACTGCAGTAGATGCGCTCGAGTAATCGGTTGACGGTGTTTGAGTGACGATCACGCCGCCACCGAGCTTACCATTGCCGGAGAGAAGACTGCCGCCATAAGAGGTGGGATTTTTTGTTCCAGCCACAGTGTAAAAAGCGGCAGATCCAACGAGTTTTGTATGCGCGTTTGCCGTGAATCCGGCTGGATTTCCACCAGGACCTAGCAACGACGGCGCAGAGATACCCGCACCAATCGCGAGCAGGTGGGCTTCTTCACTGGCCGAGACGGGGGTTGATTGGGTGGGGAGTAGGACGACGAGAGCAGCGAGAGAAAAAAG
>JAHFAC010000301.1 GCA_023250755.1 Bacteriovoracaceae bacterium
GATCAGGAGTATTGAGCGAAAAAAAAACCGCGGGCCCGAGTTTTTTTCTTGTCTCCGCTGATCGATTTTTTTCTGGCTTGGTCTAAGTTTAAAAATCTGTCCATAATTTCAAGCGGACCTCAATTTTTTGCATCTTCTAAAACAATGCGCTAACGCAAAAAATGCACTGGCCAAGGACCTTGCTTATTGAGTGCCAAATCCATTTCCTTCAATGTCTTTTTTAAATTGTTTTTTAGGTTACTTAAAACAACCTGATTGACACCTCTTTTGAGAATTGCCTCTAAAATTGCAACCTCTCCGTCAATGAATACAGACGCTTGGAATCTCGATATTCTATCTGATGGAGACCCAACAAGATCTTTTAAGTAATTACTCCCCATGGGGGGCTCAGTGTTACCAAGATGATACAACATTTTTCCCACCAGATCATAAAGCTGAGCATGAAAACCTGAGGGATTTGCCGGCAATTCAGGCCACTTTTCACCACCATGACCATAACGGTACTGATCAATTGCCTTCTTGAGTCGCATGGCTTCTTGATATGCAATCTGCCAATCATTGGGTGTTGAACTTGCGAAGTGATCTACAATTTTAATCTCATATTCCACACCCGTTGCAACTGACGCCCGACTGAGGCGATCCCCCCTCACCGCCGAATTCAAAACTACTCGCACCCCTAAGCGATCACGATTTTGAAAAAATTCTTCAAGAGCGATAAAGCTTTTGTCGAGAAGATCCCGCCCAATTACATTAATCTTGGATTGGTCAGGAAGCAAAAAAAAATACAGTCGAGAAAGGCAATCTGGAAGTGCAAAGGCTGAAGTTGGAAATAAAAAAATTAATTGCAATGCGATCAGTATGGCAGGCGATTTTAATTTCACTTGTCCCTTTCGCAAATGATATCTGACCATCCACTACACACCTAACCCATCATTCACTCCCCGAGTAATGCTGTCAAGCTGGGCGATGGCCTACACGCCCACCGCTCCACCACCGCAGGCAGGTCCCACACACGGAGTAAGGGACGGGCTCGGACTGACTGAGGGCAGAGGAGCGGGTATCCCACTGGGTGATGGGCTTGGTGTAACTGAAGGTGATGGATTTGGCTCTGGGCTCGAACTGACTAAGGGAGAAGGACTCGCCGAAGGCGAGGGTGTAACTAAGGGGCTGGGTAACGGGATTGGAGAGGGGCTCGGCTCCACTGAGGGTAGTGGATCCGGTGACGGCCTGGGTGACGGTTCAATGCAACTAAAAGTACTCACCAAGCGCTTGATTTTGTCCGCCGCATAGAGGGGCTCTTGAGATGCCGTCACCCCGTTATTTTGATCGACAAAACTGACATCCAAATCTTTCAACAGTTCGTAAATCCCAAAGAGGTCGTAAATTTTTCCGGTCTTGTCCGTAAGAAAAAATTCCTCACGATCCACATCATATCGGGTTTTGCTCTCAGTCTGCATCATCCACCAGACTACGATTCTCTTAATAAAATTCGGTTCTGAGCTCGTCGAGGTCCAAGAACCAGGATTCCAATAATCCCGACACCAGGGCTGTGGCGCATAGGAGTCCTGTTTTCCGCATCCTATCTTGTCCGGAAAGTAATACGCAATCAGCTCTCTTTTCTCTTCACTCACAAAAGATCGCTCATAGACCGTTCGATTTGGAGCACTCGAATTGGGATCGACCTGCCCTACTAAAGGATAATTTTCAAAATTCGGTACAGAACCAAGACACCCAGGCACGGGTAATGGAGCAGGAGCCGTCTTCTGGCAATAATAAACATCAATTTTAGAGCCGGGTCTCCCAGAACGTGGGATATGGATTTGATGGCTTTCTTCATGATAAGTAAATTCAGCTACAGATCCGTCCACCCAAGCCTGCAAAGTTGCCGGATCTAAATCCTGCCTTGAAAGAGTAAAATCAGTCAGCACATCCGTCTTTCGCGCGGCAAGCTCGCCGATCGCTGCTAATCCTTCAGCATAGTGTCCGCGAGCCATATCCACAGAGACTCCATCACTCAATTTGACCAAATCCATGTAGCCATAACCATAACGATTTTCAAAAATCGGAATGACCGTACTCGGATCCGTAAACGCAATAGCGCCAAATAAAAAATCTCTCTCGCCTTGGCGCTTCTTGACTTTGGCTAAAACCGTATCTGGTGTCACCCCTTTGCAATCTCGAGCTCTCGCTTTTTTTTCTCTCCCATTGAACGGAGGAATCAGTTTCCCTTCGTCTGGAATCTCTGCGCAGAGTTCATTTTGATTGGAGACAAAAACAATGGCAAGCGCTGCATCGTCTCTGAAAAATCCGCTCTTTTGACTCTCTTTTAGTTGATCCGGATCCATTGCTCGCATCAGCGAATAAAAAGTAGCGTCTCCACCATCGGTATCTAAATCAACTGCGACCTGGGTCATTTTGAGAATGAGCTGAAAGCGAATCTCGGTCAGTGACATTTTTTTCGAATCCAGTACCGTCGGAAGAAGCGCCCTTTTCCAAAGCTTTCCGCTGTACGGAGAGGTACTCCCATGCCCTAGCAAAACCGCAATTCGATAATCGATATCCCGTGATAAAGAGCGCACAAAAGAATCAATCTCTGCAGCTACAAAATAGCGCTCGACTGCCATCGAAAGAGAAGAGTTGATGACAAACAAAATATCCAGGGCCTGAGAACGGTTTGAACTCTTCGGCTGCTTGAATTCATCTAAGCTACATCCTGGAGCTACGACAACCGGGGGACCTAGTTCTTTTAGCTTTTTATTGCTGGGACTGTGACAGCCTCCCGCCATGAAGAGCGTAAGGAAACCAACTAAAGCCCTTTTTTTATTGTTCATAAATATCCTCATTGTTAATAAATATAAATAATTAAAACAAAAAAAGCAATGAGGATCTGGCAACTGCTTCGAACTAAAACATAACCATTTGAAATAATATATTTATTTATTCTAAGAAGTTCTGAGTGGTCCAAACATAATGCGATGTATTATGTTTCACCTGCGACGAAATCAAAATTTTAACCCGCTATACCCACCCAGCACTTGAGGTAACGACCCTCCTGAAATTCAGCTAAAACAGGGTGATCAGGCGCTTGCCCCCCTCGGCCGATCCAGCGCATCGCGATGGAATTACGTTGAGCTGCTCGACCGAGCAGTGTCGCAAAATCCTCTTCTTCCATCAAATAAGAACAAGAGCAGGAGATCAAAGCCCCTTTGGACTTAAGAAGACGAACAGCCTGGGTGTTGAGTTGCAGATAAGCATGCCGACCGGCTGGGATGTTTTTTCGGCCTTTGATCAGTGCAGGAGGATCACAAACCACCAGATCAAAAGTTTGTGATGGGAGAGTTTCTAAATCTTTGAGTACATCGCCTTGAAGGGGCTCACAAGCGGCGCCCTGCGTCTCTACATTTTTCTTGGCAAACTCAAGAGCACTCTCCGAAGCATCGATC
>JAHFAC010000302.1 GCA_023250755.1 Bacteriovoracaceae bacterium
TTCATAATTTTCATGGAACCTCTGAGTCCATACCCTTGATCCTGATCATTGATCAGCGTGTCATACTCAAACAAATTGCCGCTCGTATCTTGAGCTTGTAATCCGCCATCTTCCAGATGGCTTCTTTGGGTGCCATCGATAAAGAGATCATACTCAACCTTAACGCCGACTAGCCAGCTATTTTTCCATCCAATATTCGTTTCTAACCCTAGAGGCATATAATAATATTTGCTTTCACGCTCATAGCCCCAATTGCCTGTGCTTGAGTCCCCGCGAAGATCATCGTTCAAGTAGCGTAATCCCAAACCAAAATAAGGCGTTATTGTGATTTGATCTTTGAGAGGCAATTGATAACCATAAACAATTCTTGATTCCAGCATATAGTCCCTAATACCGTCTTGGCTGCCCGTTCCTTGCGAATCATAATCCACTTCTCCCCGGCTAAACTTTCCATCCAACCGGAGCATACTGTATCTCTCGATTTTATCCCAAACACCCAGGTTGGTTTTGCGTTTTTCCTTTGGATGTAACCGATAAGTAAAAACGCTGTAGACGCCGTACATGGCCCCCCGTTCTCTCATCAGGCCGGGCTCTTGATAGTCGATGAGTGAGATCTCACTGCCGATTTCAAAATCGGTTTGCGGATTACCCCGGCCCAAAGCATTGAAGAAGTTATCTTTTTTGGCTTTTTGCTTGAGCTGATCTTGATACATCACTTCTTCCTCTTTTTCCGTCAAGCCGTAACTATCCCGTAAGGCTTTACGCTCTTTGTCTTTCAAAACTGGTGCAACTTTATTGTATTTGAATTCCCGAACTTCAATATCCGCAACTTGGTCAATAGTTGTTTCGACGGTAACAGGCACTTGATCGTTTGTTGGATTGTTGGGGGAAGATTTCTCCCTGAGCTCTTCGATGCTGCTGAGCTTGTCCCAAAGAATTTCTTTCGCGAGACTTTGTCCATCAGGCTTTATGACCAAATAGTAGGTGCTCTTTCTGATGAGCTTGCCCTGAATGGAATCTCCTTTTTTAAAATGCAAAATCACTTCTTTTTGAAGAGACTCGGCTCGATCCGTATTCCGGTTTGAAAATAACGCAAAGAAGGATGATTTCTTTTTGGGCGTGTCCACTCCAGGGAGATGCCCATTAATCGTTTGGATATCCTCGAGCAAATAGTAACCCTTGGGGCCTTTGTCAGAGACTTTTAGCTCGATCCAATTCTTGTTTTTTCGGGTAATTTCCCCGGCGATCCTTTTTCCATTCTCCAGTTCGATCACATCCGAATATACTGGCGCCGCATGCAAACAAAGGAACAGAGGGATGAGGAGCAGCCATTTATGCATAGATACAATTTAATTTATATTTTTTATTAATCAACAAAATCATGAAAAATCTTCTGGACGCGCTTAGGAGACACTCTTTATAAGTTTAATGAGATTTTCAGGATAGAAATCAAATGATGCTTATTGGGGGGATTTCTCAATGCGATCGGCTGGGGCAGGCATGACAGGGGCAAATTTTTCTTTGACATACGTACGCAATATGGTACGCTTTCCTCAGGAGGTGAACATTATGACCACTTTAACGGCAAGCCAGGCCAGGGTCCAATTGTATAAATTATTGGATACAGCAGCAGATTCTCATGAACCCGTCAAAATCACCGGTAAACGCGCCAATGCTGTCCTTATCTCCGAAGATGACTGGCGGTGCATTCAAGAAACTCTTACTATTCTCTCCGTTCCCGGAATGCGGGCCTCCATCCGCCGGGGACTCAAGACCCCCATCAATAAATGTTCCACCAAATTAAATTGGTAATCTATGCATTGGCAACTCATTTATACCAGGGATGCGCAAAAGGATGCCCAAAAATTGGCCCGTGCCGGCCTTAAACCCCGTGCTGAGCAACTTCTGGCCATCCTTGAAAAAAATCCATTTCAAAACCCACCGCCTTATGAAAAATTGTTAGGCGACTTGGAAGGCGCCTATTCCCGGCGCATCAACATTCAGCATCGACTAATCTACCAGGTCCTCAAGGACAAAAAAATCGTCAAAATCCTCCGGCTGTGGACGCATTACGAATGAATTTTACATTTTTAGGGTATCGAATTATTCATGAGATCAGTTCGTGTCCCGGGGCGCTTGTCTATTTTTCTACCTATTAAAAAAGGCCCCTGAGACTGTTGGGGACACTCTTTCTAAAATTTATTGAGTCATGAGGTTACAAAACAAATAGTACATTTAAAAAAAACTAAATAATTCGAAATCTTTAACGAAAAAAATGAAGGTTGTGGCTAATCGTACTATTTGTTTGGCAACTGCCTGAATTTTCTAAAGCTGCAAGGAGTGTCCCCCATAATTTCCAACGACCCAAGCTCAGCGACGGCGGCCACGAGGCACGCCGATTGCAACCGCGACGGCCCGCCGCCGTTCACTGCAGCGCATGGTTAGGCGGCACAGTCATAATCATGCTCTCTGCTCCAGGGAAAGTCTGTGCAACTCGAACGTGCCTCGCAACGTCAGCAACTCGCGCATGAACGCAAAGGCTGAGTAGCCAGCAAGCAAACCGACGAAAGCACGACCTCTGAGAAAGTAGAACGCCAGTGCGAACAGCGCGACCACGCTGAACCAAAACACGTAAAGATAAAGCCTCCCACTTCGGGATGAACTCAGGACACGGCGAACCTCCATCGCGGTCTGTGTGGCGACCAAAGCTGCCGCCGACTCTCGCAGAGCTCGCAACTGAATGATGCCAGCACAAGCACCGAGAACCAATCCACTGCCGAGGAAAGGCCACGGAGTCGGTGACGCGACGACAGCTACGGCAACCGCCACGACGCCCCAAATCGCGAGGAGCTTCGCGTTCGTCTTTGGCTGAAGGCTTGTGTGCATGGCAAGTGGCGTAGTGCCGCCTAACGTTTGAGCTCAGCGGCGGGCCGTCCGCTGAAGCGAATTGTTAGACAGCATTGTGGTTACCATTCGGGCTTTCTGCTGGGTCAACGGATAGCGCCAACGTCACCTCCACGAGTCGCCCAGATTCTTGGACATGATAGGTGTCGATGGAATTGCCACCAACAATGAATGTGTGAACCCGATCGTCTACGACCGGCCCGGTCTCGAAGGGAGGGCCGAACAACTCGATCAGACTGTCCTCGTGCGTATCACGCGACAAAATGTTCCGAGCACCACCGGGCTCATTGAATTCAAGGACTGCCGGCTTGAAGCGTCGATCCCAGGATGACGATCTGCTGTCGGGGTCCATCACGAAGCGAAACTCAACGATGTGCATCTCGAAGAAGCCGATTTGCAGCCCGAACGAATAGTAGAGGAAATCGGGGTCAGAATGACTTCCTAGAATGCGATCTGCCGGCCCGAAGACCCGTGCATCTTCCAGTACAGCATCGAGGCGCACGCCGTTCAGTGCATGGCTATCCATGCTAAACGATAGC